>JAYZWP010000292.1:0-2578 GCA_036142245.1 Pseudomonadota bacterium
CGCCAGGCGCAAGCCGGCGGTATCGGTCAGATCGATCTGGACTCCGCCCAGGGTGACGGTCTCGCGCACCAGGTCCCGGGTCGTGCCGGGAGTCTCGCTGACGATCGCGGTGGGCCGCCGGCAGAGGCGATTCAACAGACTCGATTTGCCCACGTTCGGCCGGCCGAGCAGAACGGCGCTGACACCCTGACGCAATTTGCTGCCGTGGCGCGCGTCGCTTATGAGGCTATCCAGGTTCTCGCGCAGGGTTGCCAGACGGTGGAAGACCTCCGCGCTTGGCACCAGATCGATCTCCTCGTCCGGGAAATCGAGTGCCGCTTCGAGGGTTACTCGCGCAGCCGTGAGATCAGTCATCAAACCGCGCACCCGCTGCGAGAACACCCCTTCGAGAGTTCGCATCGCACCGCGAGCGGCCTGAACAGTGGCGGCGTTGATGAGATCCGCGATGGCCTCGGCCTGGGTGAGATCGAGCCGGCCGTTCAAAAATGCCCGCTCGGAAAATTCACCGGGCCGCGCCAGACGACAACCGAATTCCTGACAGGCCTCTACCAGACGCTCCATGAGCACCGGTCCGCCGTGGCCCTGGAGCTCAACAACGTCTTCTCCCGTAAAAGACGCCGGTGCACTGAAAAACAATACGATGCCTTGATCGAGCGCTTCGCCGGTCGCACTGCGGAAGGTCGCGTAGCGGGCCCGGCGGGGCAACGGATCGCAACCGGTCATGAGCTGCGCCACGTGGCGACTTTGCGGGCCCGAAACCCGGATCACGCCGATACCGCCCCGGCCGGGAGGTGTCGCCGGGGCGACGATGGTGTCCCCGCCGGATGGCGCTCCTGCGATCAGACCGCTCGCTTCAGGCGCGGGCGCGCTCGACATTGCGCGTGATCAGCCATTGCTGCGCGATCGATATCAGGTTATTGCAGAGCCAGTAGAGCACGAGACCGGCGGGAAACAGGGCGAACAGGACGCCGAACACCAACGGCATGAAGGTCATGACCTTCTGCTGAACCGGATCGAGAGGCGCCGGGTTCAGGCGTTGCTGCGCGACCATACTCAGACACATCAAAGCCGGCAGGATGAAATAGGGGTCCTTCGCCGACAGGTCATCGATCCACCCGATGAAAGGTGCCTGGCGCAGTTCAACGCTTTCCAGCAACACCCAGTACAAGGCAATGAACACCGGAATCTGCACCACGATGGGTAGACATCCACCCAGCGGGTTGAATTTCTCCTCTTTGTATAGCTCCATCATTTTCTGGCTCATGGCCTGGCGATCGTCGCCGTAGCGTTCTCGCAAGGCCATGAGACGTGGCTGAAGCTTGCGCATTTTCGCCATGGAGCGATAGCTCGATGCGGACAGCTGATAGAAGGCCAGCTTGATCAGCAGCGTGACGATGATGATGGCGAATCCCCAGTTGCCCACCAGGCCGTGAATCCAGTTGAGCAACCAAAACAGAGGTTGCGCAAGCGCCGTCAGCACGCCGTAGTCGACCGAGAGAACCAAGCCTTCGGCGGCCTCTTTCAAGGCGGACTGGAGCTTGGGTCCGACGTAGAAGCTGGTCTCCAGGGTTGCGGTACCGCCCGGGGGAACGGTCACCTCATCCGACTGGACGCCGATAGCGTACCGCTCCCCGGACAGCGCCTGAGAGAAAAAGCGGCGCTGCTGATCACGCGCCGGGAGAATGGCGCTGACGAAATAATGCTCCAGCATGCCGACCCACCCATTGACCGCTGGGCGATCCAAGGGTTCTTTCCTGATCTCCTCGTAGTCCTGCTTGGTGAATCCCTCGTCTGGCAGGTAGTAGGCGGCTCCCTGGAAAGATACGGGCTGGAAAAAATTACGTTTCTGTTGGCCGGGGCGACGCAGAATCTGGCTGTAGACGCTGCCGGACCAGTCCTGCGCTCCGCGGTTGGCGATTTCAAAGCGCTGGTCGATTTGGTGCCGACCTCTTGGGAACACCAATACTTTGCGGACCAGCAATCCATCGCGCCCCCGCCATTCCAAAGGCAATGTGACTTCGTTCTGGCCGGGTGCCAGGGTCAGATCCGTAATATCCGACTGGTAGTGGGCCCTGTGGTCGGGTGCGCGACCCGTCCGATCGACCAAGCCGGAGCGGATTTGATAGTAACGATCCGGACCGTCGGATAGCAGCGCGAACGGCCGCCGCGGCTCTTTACCGCTAACGGGATAGTCGAGCAATTCCACCCTTTCCAGGGTACCGCCTAACGTATTGACCACCACGCGCAGCAGATCGGTTTGCACGACGACCTGTTGACCCTCCTCGGAGAAATCTTGCGTGTTGGGGGTGTCAGGAGTTGCCTGTTCGGGAATCTCTGAAATCGGTTTCAGCGGTTCGTCTGCCGCCCGTCTGGCTGCCAAATCCGCAGCAGGTTTTTCCGGTACGGCAATCGCTTCGGGTTCAGATGCAGAATAGCTTTCCCAACGCTGGAACAGCAGCAGCAGCAGAAAGGCAAGCGCTATATAAAGCGCGATCCGCAGCTGATCCATCAGCGCTCTTCAGCAGTTCTGGGGGAGGGTACCGGGTCCATTCCTCCGGCACACCACGGATGACATCTG
>JAYZWP010000293.1:0-4012 GCA_036142245.1 Pseudomonadota bacterium
GCATGTCCCAGCCCGAAGCGCCTGAGCTGGTATTGGTTCTGCCGCTGCGGTCCGGCGGCTGGCTGGAGGAGGTCAGCATGGGACTGCGGCGGCGGCATTTTCTGCACCGCCTGACGGCAGCCATGGCGCCGGAGCGATTGCGTATGCTCTACCCGCACATCCCGGGATGCGGCGCGGATTACCTGACGGTACACGCCAAGTTCATGGCCATCGACGGTACCCTGCTGCGGGTTGGCTCCGCCAACCTCAGCAATCGCTCCATGGGACTCGACTCGGAATGCGACCTGACTGTCGCTGGAGATACCGATCACATCAGGCAGGGCGTGACCGGCGTGGTGTGTCGTCTGCTGGCCGAGCACCTAGGAACCGACGCCGAAACCGTCGCACAACGGCTGTCGGAGTCAGGCAGCCTGGTGGCTAGCGTCGACGCGCTGAATGAAAACGAGCGCGGGTTACGCCCGCTCCCAGACACCCGCGACCCTCCGCCTTACCTTCCCGCCGAGGCGACCGACTGGCTCGACCCGGAACGCCCGTTGCCGCCGGATCAGTTGCTGACGGACGTTTTCTGCCATCCGCAAGACACCGCTTCCGGCCGCGGCCTGCTGATGCCGGCCGCCATTCTGCTGGCCCTTGCGGGGCTGACCATCGCCTGGCGCTGGTCCCCCTTGGCGGAATGGCTCACCCCGGAAAACCTTCGCGACCTGGCGGCGCCCCTGAGTGAAGATCCGGCGGGTGGTCTCATGGCGGCGGTGGCGATGGGGCTGGCCTCGATCGTGGGGGTTCCGGTCACCGCGCTGGTGGTCGCGGTATCACTGCTGTTCGCACCGGCGAAGGCGTTCGCTATCGCCCTGGCCGGAGCGCTGCTCAGCGCTCTGGGCGGATTGGGGCTGGGCCGACTGCTCGGACGCGGTCGCATCCGGCGGCTGACCGGCTCACGCCTGGGGCGCTGGACGGAGCGGCTGCGGGATCACGCGTTCTGGTCGGTGCTGACCGTACGGATCGTGCCGGTGGCTCCTTTTGCATTGATCAATCTCGTCGCAGGTGTGAGCCACGTGGCGATCGTGCCCTTTCTCCTGGCGACTATCGCCGGCATGGCGCCCGGGATATTGGCGGTGACCCTGTTTACCGACGGTCTGGTGAAGCTGTTCCAGAATCCGGCGCCGGGAAACTGGATGGTGCTGGGCGCCATCGTGGCCGGCGTGGCAGGGGGGGTGTTTCTGGTACGGCGCTGGGCGAAGAGCCAGTCTCCCGGTTCCGGTTCGTCCTGATTGCCTTGCGCATCGCCAGCTACAACGTGCATGCCTGCATCGGCAGGGATCTGCACCACGACGCGGGCCGCGTAATGCAGGTTATCCGGCAGTGCGACGCCGACCTGGTGGCACTGCAGGAGGTGGAACAGCGCAGTGGCTCGGATGATCTCGCCCATCTCGCCAGGCAGGACGGCTATCTGGCGGTGGCCGGACCCACCTGGTACCGCGGGCCACTGCCCTTCGGCAATCTGCTGCTGAGCAGAGTGCCGGTGCGCCAGGTGCGCCGGCATGATCTGTCGACCCGGAATCGAGAAAAACGCGGCGCCATCGAGGCTTTCGTTCCGCACGACGGCGGTATCCGGCTGATCGCGACCCACCTCGGCTTGTCGCATCGGGGACGGCGCCACCAGTTCGCGCGGTTACTGAGCCTCCTGGAGGAACCGACCGCGGCAGCGGTCACGGTCCTGGCCGGCGATTTCAACGTCTGGTCGGGTCTGCGACACCCGTTGGCACTGCTGACCCGGCGCTTCGGTGCCAAACTCACCCGGTACCGTACCTTCCCCGCCCACAGGCCGCTGCTGGCGCTCGACAGGATCTTCGTGCGGCCTGGCACAGCCCTGAAACACACCGAGTTGATCAAAACGCCGACGGCGAGAGAGGCGTCCGACCACCTGCCGCTGATCGCGGAGATTGATCCGGCGCTCAGCGCGCCTCGCTCTAGCTGAAGCGGGCAGCTCAGATGCCGTAGAAACGCCGTGCGTTATCCGCCAGCACCGCCTGTTTGTCTTCCATGCTGATCTCGTCGATCTCCAGCAGTTCGTCGATCTCGTGGGCGATGGTCTCCTTGTTGACCTCGTGGGGATAATCGCTGGAGAAGACGAACGCCTTGTTGCCGTAGGTGTTGATGGCGTACGCGATGGCGGGTTCATCCCCCTCGACGCCGACGAACAGGCGCCCCGCCTCGATGTACTCCAGAATGCGCTGTGCCACGCTCTGCCCCTGCGGCACTTTCAGATACCGGTCCCGCGGGTCGGCGGGGCGAAAGGCGTTGTAGGAACCGCTGCAGCGCTCCATGCAGAGCAGAAACCAGGCGAGCCCCCCTTCCATGAAACCGAAGCGGCAGTTGGTGAAGCGCTCGAACACGCGCTGCATCAGCATGTCGCTGAAGTTCAACATCAGAGCGAAGGGATGGCCCAGGGCGTGAGCAGCGGCGAACACCCCCTGCTGGTCGAGCCCCATGTCCTGGTGCGCGCCACCATGCACGGCAACGGCGCAACCGAGCCGATCCGCCTCCTCATACACGGGCCAGTAGCAGGGCTGCCCCAGCAACTGCGGCAATCCGGTGGGCGGCAGCATGGTACCGACCATGCCCAGCTCCTCGACCGCCCGGCGCAGTTCCTTCACCGCCTCGTCGATGTCCCGCATCGGCAGCAGCGCCAACCCTTTGAAACGGCTATCCCGCTTCACGTAGGTATCCGCCAGCCAGTCGTTGTAGGCGCGACAACCGGCGATGGATAGTTCAACGTCCACGGTACGTCCGTAGGAAAGCGCCATGGTGGGATAGAGCACGGCAGCCTCGAACTGCGTGGCATCCAGGAAATCGACCCAACCATCCGCGCCACCCGGATCCACGAAGGCCTCCGGCGGCGATACCCACAGCCCCTGGTGCAGGTTGTCGAGCTGCGGGAAGGGGCCGAAATACTTGATGGTGGTGTTGTTCTTGCTGTCATCGGGCATGCGGCGCACGATGTCCTGGATATCCTCGAACACGTGGCCGTCGCCGTCGATCACTTTCAGCTTGGTAACTGTCGCATCCATATCGGACCTCCTACGTCATGCGCGCCCGGTATCAATCCGATGGCACGGCAACTGTGACTGCTTCAGGCGCCCTCGGCCGCCTCGATACGCTTAACGAGATTCTCGACAAACTCCTCCATCACCTTCTGGGTCTTCTTGCGAATCACCGGCTGACCGAACTCCCCCAGCTTGCCCAGGATGTTCGCATTGGTGTTGACGCGCAGCTCGGTCGCGCCGTTCTCGTCGGGACACACCACGAGTTCGGTGCGAGTTTTGATTTCGCCGGGGATTTTGCGGTCCTTCGCCTGTGCAACCATCAGAAAACTGCGTTCCGTGTGATCGAGTCCCTCGATATCGATGACGCCATTCAGTTGCAGCCCCACCGGACCGACCCGCACCTTCAACGTGCCGGTGTAGTGGCTGTCGCTTTCCTGAATCACCTCAGTGACACCGGGAACGCAGGTGGCCACCGCCGTAATGTCGCTGACGTGAGACCAGACCACTTCCGGCGTCGCCGGTATGTTTGATTTGAAGTCGAAATCCATTTTCCTGCTCGGTACTCCGTAGCCTGTGTCAGCCCCGGGCGCGGGCGGTCGCCTCGTTGAGCGCCCGCCGCGTGAACACTATTGCCATGGCGCGCTTGTAATCGGCGCCGCCGCGCACGTCATCGAGCGGATCGATGATGTCGGCGACCGTTTCCGCGGCGGCATCAATCGCATCCGCATCCGGCTTGTTACCGGTCAGCGCCTGCATCGCCGGCAGCGCGAGGATCGGCGTCGGCCCGACGGAGCCCAGAGCGATGCGGACTCCGTCGACCTCACCGGTACTGCTCAACGACATCAGCACCGCGACCGAAACGGCGGCGTAGTCGTCCTCGCTGCGCGGCAGGAATTTCTGGTAGGACCAGCCGGTTCCGGCCGCCGGGATGGGCGCACTCACACCGGTCACCAGTTCCTCCGGCTCCA
>JAYZWP010000294.1:0-9513 GCA_036142245.1 Pseudomonadota bacterium
CTGATCGGCGGGCCGACCGCCACTCAGTTCGACGGGACCGGTGCCCTGGTGGTGCCGGCCGCAGGCACCATTAATGTTGCTTACACCCCGCCGAATGGCGCCGCCGCGCAGAGCATCGACTTCGATCTGTCGACTTCCACGCAGTTCGGTTCCGGGTTCAATGTCAATCAGCTCAGCCAGAACGGCTTTACGACGGGACGGCTGGTGGGCATCGATGTCAGCGCCGACGGCCTTGTCCAGGCCCGCTACACCAATGGGCAGATCGCCATTCAGGGACAACTGGCGCTGGCCAGCTTCGCCAATCCGCTGGCCCTGTCCGAGGTCGGCAACACCAATTGGGCGGAGACCGCGGATTCCGGTCCGCCGCTGATCGGTGCGCCCGGTACCGCCAGCCTGGGGCTGCTCATTTCCGGCGCTCTAGAGGACTCCAACGTCGATTTGACCGAAATGCTGGTCGAGCTGATCAACGCGCAGCGCAATTTCCAGGCGAACGCCAAGACCATCGAAACTTCCGATGCGGTGACCGAAACCGTGATCAACCTCACCTGAACGTGGCGCTACGCACTGAAATGACAGCCTCAGTTCCGGAGTAATTGAATGGACCGCATGCTCTACGTCGCCATGTCCGGCGCCAGCGAAACCATGAATGCCATGACGGCGGTAACGAATAATCTGGCCAATGTCAGTACGGCGGGCTTTCGCGCCGATCTGTCGGCGGCGCGCAGCCTGCCGGTGTTCGGTGGTGAGCTGCCGAGCCGGGTTTATGTCGCCGCCGAGCGGCCCGGATTCGATACCCGCCCCGGACCGGTACAGACCACGGCGCGCAGTCTCGACGTGGCGATCTCGGGTGAGGGGTGGCTCGCCGTGCAGGCGCCCGACGGATCGGAAGCCTACACCCGCTCCGGGAGTCTTCGGGTCAGCGACACCGGTCTGCTGGTCACCGCGTCCGGTGATCCGCTGCTCGGAGATGGTGGGCCGATCACCGTGCCGGACGGTGCCTTGACCATCGCCCCGGACGGCACGGTCTCGCTGCAGGCCACCGATCAGGTGGCCGTACTCGGCCGGCTGCGCCTGGTGAATCCCGATCTCGCGACCATGACCAAAGGGGCGGACGGGCTGTTTCGGTCGACGGGTCAGGCTGAACCGGACGCCTCGATCCGGCTAATCCCGGGCGCACTGGAATCCTCCAATGTGAATGCGGCCGCGGAACTGGTGGCGATGATCGATCTGGCCCGCCGCTACGAGGCGCAGGTGAAATTGATGCAGCAGACCCAGGAGAACGACGAGGCAGCGACCCAGGTGCTGCGCATGGGGTAAGGCTGCTGGGGCCCTGCCGTGACAGTGCGCCGCCAGGAAGCCCCTCACCGGGAAGCCCCTCTCGGACAAGTGATCAGTTTGACGACTACGGAGTGACACCATGAATCCAGCAATGTGGATTGCGAAAACCGGCCTGGATGCGCAGCAGACACGGATCGGCGTGATCGCCAACAATCTCGCCAACGTCAATACCACCGGGTTCAAGGGCGGGCGGGCGGTCTTCGAGGATCTCACCTACCAGAACGTGCGCCAGCCCGGCGCCCAGAACTCCGACCAGAGTGTGCTGCCATCGGGGATGATGCTTGGCACCGGGGTGCGTACCGTCGCGACGGACAAAAGCTTCGTTCAGGGCAACCTCATCCAGACCGACAACGCGCTCGACATGGCAATCAACGGCCGGGGTTTCTTCCAGATCACGCGGCCGGACGGGACCACCGGTTACACGCGGGACGGCTCTTTCCAGGTCAATGCCGACGGCGACCTCGTCACCGCCAGCGGCAATCTGGTCGACCCCGGAATCTCGATTCCTGATGATGCCCTGAGCATTACCGTCGGTGTCGACGGCGTCGTCTCCGTCGTCACGCCCGGATCGGTCGCACCCACCACGGTGGGGGACATCGAACTGGCCTACTTCATCAATCCCGCCGGTCTGCAGCCGATCGGCGAGAACCTGTTTCTGGAGACGGCCGCCAGCGGCGCCCCGACCACCGGCACCCCGGGAGAGGACGGGCTGGGCACCATCTTTCAGGGCAGCCTGGAGTCCTCCAACGTCAATGTGGCGGAAGAACTGGTCAACATGATCGAAGCACAGCGCGCGTTCGAAGCCAGCTCCAAAGCGATCTCCGCGGTGGACGACATGCTGCGCTTCCTGAACCAGAACGTCTGATGGACGGGTCAGCTTCGGTGTCACGCCTGGCGCTCGCGGGCACCATTCTGAGCAGCCTGGTCGGTCTCACCGGGTGTGCCGCCTCGTCGGGTTCGTTCGCACCCCTGCCCGAGTATCCCTATACCGCTGCGCGGCCGGTCGCCCCGGTCGCGCCGGACGGCGCCATCTACAAGGTCGCGACCAGCCAGTTCCTGTTCGAGGACGAGCGCGCCAGAAGGGTGGGCGACGTGCTGACCATCCGCCTGGTGGAGAACACGACCGCGTCCAAGGAAGCCAATACCGAAATCACCAAAGAGAGCGGCCACAACATCGCCAATCCGACGCTGTTCGGCAGCAGTGTCGCATTCGATACGCCCGGCATCGTGCCGTTCGCCAGTAACAAGGACAACAATCTGGGCTTCGATGCCCAGGCGGATCATGAGTTCACCGGGGAGGCGGAATCGGATCAGAGCAACTCGCTGTTCGGCGACGTCACCGCGGTCGTCGTAGCCGTCCAGCCCAACGGCAACCTGGTCATCCGCGGCGAGAAGATCGTCACTCTGAACCGGGGCGATGAACGGCTCGGCATCGTCGGGGAAGTGCGCGCCGCGGACATCGAGCCGGACAACAGCGTCCCTTCAACCCGGGTTGCCAACGCCCGTATCGTTTACGACGGCCGGGGCGAGTTGGCGGATGCCAACGCCATGGGCTGGCTGGGACGTTTTTTTCTCAGTGCCCTGATGCCGTTCTGACCGGCATGGGCACCGAATCGTGGAGCGTTCGATGAAACACTTTGGGCTAATTTCCTGTGTCGTCTGGCTGCTGCTCGCCGCGACTCCGGTGCACGCGGAACGGATCAAGGATTTGGCGGATGTGCGCGGCGTACGCGACAACCAGCTGGTGGGATATGGGTTGGTGGTGGGTCTCGACGGGACCGGCGACAGTGCCGCGTTCACCAGCCAGAGTCTGCGCAACATGCTGTTGCGCCTGGGGGTCACCCTGCCCGAGGGGGTACGTACCAGTTCGAAGAATGTCGCGGCGGTGGCACTGCACGCCAACCTGCCGGCCTTCGCCAAGGCGGGCCAGCAGATCGACGTCACCGTGTCTGCCCTGGGTAGCGCGAAGAGTCTGCGCGGCGGTGCGCTGCTGATGGCACCGCTGAAAGGGGCGGACGGTGCCGTCTACGCCCTGGCCCAGGGCAATCTCGTGGTGGGTGGATTCAGTGCCGAAGGCGATGACGGTTCCAGCGTGACGTCGGGAGTCCCGACCGTGGCGCGCATTCCGGGTGGCGCCACGGTGGAGCGGGAGGTCACCATGCCGTTCGCCGACGGCGGGGATATCGAGCTCAGTCTGCGTCAGCCGGACTTCACCACCGTGGAGCGGATGGTGTTCGCCATCAATCGCCACTTCGGTCGGGGCACGGCCCGTGCCACGGACGGCAGCTCCCTGGCGGTGAGCGCACCGCTGGATCCGTCACACCGGGTCAGTTTCGTCTCGATGCTGGAGAACCTTGACGTGGAACCTGGCGAAGCGGCGGCCCGGGTGATCGTGAATTCGCGCACCGGTACGGTCGTCATCGGTCGGCAGGTGCGGGTGACCACGGCGGCGGTGACGCACGGTACCCTGTCGGTGGCCATCACCGAACAGGCGCAGGTGAGTCAGCCGGGACCCCTGTCGGGAGGTGAGACCACCACGGTCGGGCGCTCGGAGGTGCGAGTCGAACAGGGCAGTGGCCGGATGATTCTGTTTAACCCCGGAGTCGATCTGGCTGACCTGGTGGGTGCGGTCAATCGTGTCGGTGCCGCACCGGAAGATCTGATCGCCATCCTTCAGGCATTGCGGGAAGCCGGCGCCCTGAGCGCGGAATTGGTGGTCATCTGATGCTCCCCACGATCGACCATGCGGCCAGTCCGGTCGAGTACGCCGCGCGCCCTCGGGGGTTCGATGTCGACGAGCCTGCCGCTGCGGCGGGTTCTTCAGCGCAGATCCGTCAGGCCGCGCGCCAGTTCGAAGCGCTGTTCATGGATATGATGCTGCGCGCGATGCGCCAGGCCCAGGGCGGCGACGATGCGCTGTTCGGCTCCTCGGCGGTAAGCAGTTACCAGGCGATGATGGATTCTCATCTGTCGGACACGCTCGCTGGACGGGGCGGGGGGTTCGGTGTTGCCGACCTGCTCACCGACAGCCTGTCCGGCCGCCGTACGCCCGGTGGCAGTGAAGCAGCCGCGCGGGCGGTGGTGTCGCCGGTCAGCGCTGACTCTCCCGCGCCTGTACGCTCCGCGACCGGAGAAGTTGACTCGACGTCTAACGTAGCCCCTACTGACCGGGTGCCGGATGACGTCGGGTTGCGCCAGCCGGGCAATCCGCAGGCCTTCGTGCGGCAACTCTTTCCCCTGGCTCAGCGTCATGCCGCGGAGCTGGGTGTCGCGCCGCAGGTGCTTGTGGCTCAGGCGGCGCTCGAGACCGGCTGGGGTGCCCACGTCATGGGTGACGCTGCTGGCGGGAGCAGCCACAATCTGTTCGGCATCAAGGCGACGGATGCCTGGCACGGGCAGCGCACCGCGCACCGGACCCTCGAGTTCGCCGACGGGATTGCCCAGCAGCGGGTGGAACCGTTCCGCGTATACGACGGGTTCGACGCGGCGTTTGCCGATTATGTCGCCCTGATCAAAGGCTCAGCGCGTTACGCCAACGCGGTGGCGCGGTCACACGAGCCTGAAGGGTACCTGCGGGAACTGCAGGCCGCCGGGTATGCCACGGATCCCCGTTACGCCGACAAGATTCTTGCCATTCTGGAGCGCTTGCCTACCGCGGACGCAGCGGTCGCGATGGCCGGTTCCGTTGATAGTGTGCCCTTGGGATAGGAGGCGGTATGGCGAACATTCTCACCATCGGCTCCTCGGCGTTGCTGGCACTGCAGCAGCAACTCGCCACCACCAGTCACAACATCGCCAATGCCACCCGGCCGGAATACAGTCGGCAGCGGGTCGGCATGGTCGCGCAACGCCCTGATGAAGTAGCCGGTGGCTTCATCGGGACCGGTGTTTCGGCCGCCGGCATTACCCGTTCCTACGATGCGTTTCTGGTCAGTCAGGTACGTGACTACACCACGCTGACGGCCGGGCAGGCGAAGACCAGTACCCTCCTTGATCAGATCAATTACGCCTTGGGTGATGCGGAGACCGGTCTGTCCGCCGGAATCGATGACCTGTTTGCCGCCATCAATGACCTGACCGCGGATCCTTCATCGAACGCCGCGCGTGAGGTGGTACTCGCCGCCATGGATAGCCTGGTCGGACGCTTCCATGGTCTGTCCGACTTCCTCGACGAGCTGACCTTCGCGGTCAGCGATGACATCCGTGACACCGTATCACGGGTCAACACTCTGTCCGCTGACATCGCCGCCACGAATCAGGCAATCATTCTGGCCAGCGGCGCGTCCGGTGGCGCACCGCCGAACGACCTGCTGGACCAGCAGGATGCCTTGCTCCAGGAGTTGTCCGCGTTGGTCGATATCTCCGTGCTCACGGCGTCGAACGGGGCGGTCGACGTGTTCATCGGCAACGGGCAATCCCTCGTTCTGGGCGGCAGCAGCACCGCATTGAGCACTGCGCCGGATCCTTTTAATGCGAGCGAGCTGGTCGTCCTGCACGGAAGCAACGGCGCGAATATCACCTCTCAACTTACGCAGGGGGAACTGGGCGCGTTGCTGCAGGCACAGGACGGGGTGATCACCGATACCCGGAACGAGTTGGGGCGGATTGCGTATGTTCTGGCGGATTCCATGAACGAGGTGCACCTCCTCGGCGTCGACCCGACCGGCTCGCTGGGAGCCGATCTATTTTCCCTGCCGCCGGTGGCGGTCGGCGCCGGTAAAAACACCGGTAGCCTGGTGGTCGACGCCGCGGTGAGCGACGCCGCCGCTTTGCAGCCGTCCGACTACCTGCTGCAACAGGATATGGCGGGTGATTTTCTGATCACTCGGTTGAGCGATGGCACTGTCCAGAATCTCGGACCAGGACCCGGGCCGTTCAGCGTCGACGGTGTCGAGATTACCCTGGTGTCCGGCAGCGCCGTCGCGGGCGACAGTTTTCTCATCCAGCCGACGGCGGGAGTGGCGAGCGGCATCGAGCGGGCCGTGACCGACGCGTCGGAAATTGCCGCGGGAGTCCCGATCATCACCGGCGCGGCGCTTGGTAATACGGGAAGTGCGGTGATCTCCGACGGGCGGATGGTTGATACGACCGGCCCGGCCTTTACGGTACCAGGTGCGCTGAGTCCTCCCGTTGCCATCCGGTTCATCGACGCAGGGAACTACGAGATTCTCGATTACAGTAACCCCGCGTTACCTGTCGTGTTGGAAACCGCAATCCCCTACAGTGCGGGGGGCGAGGTTTTTCCGACACCCGGTGGTCTCGATTTCGGATACCGGATGACCCTGAGTGGTGTGGCGGCAGCAGGTGATCTGTTCACCGTGGACTACAACAGTGACGGTGTCGGCGACAACCGGAATGCCCTCCTCCTGGCCGACCTGCAGAACATCGGCACATTGGACGGCGGGAGCCAGACCTATCAGGCGGCGTACGCCAGTCTGGTGGGGGGGCTGGGCGCGGATGCGCAGAGCGCCGCGGTGACCCTGGCCGCGGCGGATGCACTGTTGCTCAATGCTCAGTCGCAGCGAGACTCCGTGTCCGGCGTCAATCTGGACGAGGAGGCGGCCAACCTGCTGCGTTTCCAGCAGGCGTATGAAGCCGCGGCACAGACACTACAGGTGGGTGACGAGTTATTTCAGACCTTGCTCAACGCGCTGGGTTAAGGTCCGGTACCGGCAAGCGGAGGCGACGGGTGCGCATTAGCCACAATCAGATGTTTCGAACCGCTCTTGCGGGTATTCAGCAGCAGCAGAGCCGCCTTTCGGTGACCGAACAGCAGCTCGTGTACGGTAAGAAACTGCTGTCACCGGCTGACGATCCGACGGCGGCGGCGCGCGCCATCACCCTGCGCCAGTCCATCAACGATCTGGTGCAGTTGAATCGCAATGCGGACATCGCGGAGGCCGCACTGCAGCTATCGGATCAGACGCTGGGCGAGATACAGAGTCTGCTCGAGTCGATACGGACAGTTGCCCTGGACGCGTTCAACGGCTCGAACAGCGCGGTGGATTTCCAGGACTTTGGTATCGATCTGGCGGAAAAACTCGATTTCCTGCTGGATCTCGGGAACAGTCGGGACGGCAGCGGCAATTATCTGTTCTCCGGCTCGCGGCAACAGGTGCCGCCATTCGTCGCCAACGCCGACGGCACCTATGGGTGGCAGGGTGATCAACAAGAGCAGAGTCTGCGGGTCGGTCCCAGCCGGGTCCTGAAACTTCTGCCCAGCGGCTTTGACCTGTTCGCCTCGGTTCCTACTGGAAACGGGACAGTTTCCTCGGCTCATGACAGCAGCAACCTGGGAAGCGGGCTGCTCGGGACTGTGACCATGAACGGCACCGGGTACGACGGCGCGGATTACGAGATCGTATTCAGCGGTCCGGACGCCTACGATGTGGTCAACGTGACGACCGGTGCCACCGTGGCAACGGCCCAGCCTTTCGAAGCCGGCGCCACCATCAGCTTCGCCGGTATCGATGTGGTAATCGAAGGGGCTCCGGAGGCCGGAGACCGCTTCAGCTTCGGGCCTTCGGCGCAACGTAACGTGCTGGAAACGGTGCGCCAGCTGACCGAAACGCTGCAGGGAGCGGACGGCAGTAACGAGACCGACATCTACAACACGCTGACACGTTCGATCGAGGACCTCGACCGGGCCATGGAGCGTGTGGAGCTGCTGCAGGTGCGGGCGGGCAACCGCCTGGCCGTGCTGGACGACATTCGCGCCGCGAACGAAACCTTCGACTTGCGCTACCGCGAGCAGCTGTCGTTGCTTGAAGACTTGGATATGGTGGAGGCGGCGTCGTTGTTGACGGCTCAGGCGGACGCTCTCGAAATTGCCCAGGCTGCCTTCGCGCGCATTCAGGGACTGTCGCTGTTCAATTTCATTTAGGGAATCGCCGATCCCTTCAGAAGCTCCCCAGCCTGTTACCGGCTCTGTGCTGTCAATCCGAATCATCGACGGGGTCGGCGCCGCAACACCGAACGGTATTTCCACAGAGCCGTCCGCTGCTGCGGTGTTCCCCGTTTGACGCGGCTCTCACTGCTGATCACGGACATCTCCCAAGTCCGAGCCGGCCGGGCGGGGCTGATCCCGGTTATCGGCCGCTTGTCCGATTATCCCTCATCAAGAGGGCAGGACGCGGCGCTGACCGACCGAATGGGTCCGGCGCCGTGCCGCGGGCCCAACGAGCAGTGGTTCAGTGGACTTGACGGTAGACCGCGACCCCACGGCGATTTTTCCGCGCTTCACGCAGTTGTTGGCTGATCTCTTCGCGGCGCGCTTTCGATTCCGCGACCAGTTGCAGAAGTTCTTTTTGCAGTGCTGCTAGCCGCTGTGACGAGCCTGCTCCCGACTGGGCCGCGAGGGTCCGCACCGCCGTGGCGAGTTCACTGGCCAGCGCATCGAACCGGTCCAATCGCCCGGACTCGACGGCGCCCCGCAGGTCTCTGAGGAGCGTTTCGGCCTGAGAAGGTCTGTCAGAATCGATCTGCACGTATGTCGACATGGCGTTCACCCAGCCGCCGCGGCCGCAGGCTCATGCTGGTTGCCGAAGTGGTGATATTCGGCCGGGATCTGGACCCAGGCGGTACGGATCTCACGGATCAGCCCGGCCGCCTCGTCCAGCAGGGCGGTTTCATTGTGGAGGTTGGCGCGCAACAGCAGGCGGATACAGTAGTCGTACAGTGCCCGCAGGTTGTCCACCATATCGCGGTCGGCGTCGGGGTTCGCCATGGCCCGAAGTCCGTCGAGGATGCTGGCCGCGACGGCGATGTGATGCGCCTTCTCCGCGATTTCGGCACGTGCGATGCAGCCGCGTGCCATGGTCATTCGCTCAAGGGCGTTATTGAACAGGATCAGGATCAACTGATGGGGCGATGCGCCCTGAATACTTCCTTCGCGCCGCATGCTCTGGTAGTGGTGAATCGCTGCGTGACACATGACGATAACTCCTTCGGTGGGGATCAGTTGTCGTTGAGGAACCGACTGCCCGGCAGATTGGCGAGCTGGTCGGCGAGAAAATCGCTGGTGGCGGTGAGTTGCGCCACCAGGGCGTCCATGGCGGAGAATTGCGCCCGCAGGCGGTTCTCCAGGGAAGTCAGGCGCCGGTCGAGGGCATCGCGGCGATCTTCGATCCGGCCCAGGCTGGTCTCGATGCCGGAGGTTCTTGCGTCGATTGAACC
>JAYZWP010000295.1:0-4129 GCA_036142245.1 Pseudomonadota bacterium
CGCGCAGGAGGGTGAGCACATGCGGCTGCTTTTCGCCGACATCCTGCCGGCCGTCGACCACCTCCCCGATGCCGCGCGTCTGCCGCTGCTCGACCTCGCCCTGCCGCAACTGAAGGATCTTCCGGCCGCGCAGCGGCGCCGGATCCTGCTCAATATGAAACGGCTGATCCTCACGGACGGAACGGTCGCGCTGAGCGAATTCGCCCTTTACGCGGTCGCCCGGCGCCATCTGCGCGAACACGCCGCCCGGCCAGTTTCGGTAAAGCATCGCAGCCACACGGCGGTGGCCGGGCAGATCGCCCTGGTGCTGGCCTGCCTGGCGCACACAGGCCACGAGGACCCCGCCGCGGCGCGCCGCGCCTACGACACGGCCGCCCGGGCGCTGGATGCCGCACTCCCCGAACCACCGGCGCCGGGCGCCTGCACCGGTCCCGCACTGGAGAAAGCGCTGGCGGAAATCGCCGCTCTGCCGCTGATGCCCAAGCGCCGGGTGATCGACGCCTGCACCCGCTGCGTGCTGGCGGACAATTCGGTCACCAGCCCCGAAACGGAACTGCTACGCGCCCTGTGCGACGTGCTGGACTGTCCCATGCCGCCGCTGATCAGCGAGAATGGCGCCACGATCGGTGCCACCGCGAGCGCCGCCTGAGGGGAGTTTCCGCCATGCCCAGCTTCAACCCGCCGGTCCGTACCCTGATGGGACCGGGACCCTCCGATGTGCATCCGCGCGTGCTGGCCGCCATGGCCCGCCCCACCATCGGCCACCTGGACCCGGCTTTCCAGGATCTGATGGAACAGATCAAGACGCTGCTGCGTTACGCCTTTCAGACTGAGAATGCCATTACCTTTCCGGTCTCCGCCCCCGGCTCCGCCGGGATGGAAAGCTGCTTCGTCAACCTGGTGGAACCGGGTGACAAGGTCATTGTCTGTCGCAACGGTGTGTTCGGTGGTCGTATGCAGGAAAACGTCGAGCGCTGCGGCGGCACCGCTATCCTGGTGGACGACCCCTGGGGAGAGGCCATCAGCGCCGACAAACTGGGCACCGTACTGGAACAACACCCGGATGCCGCCATCGTCGCCATGGTGCAGGCGGAAACCTCCACCGGCGCGGCGTCGGACGTGGCCACGCTTTGCGCTATCGCCCGGGAGCACGATTGCCTGACCCTCGTCGACTCGGTTACCGCCATCGGCGGGATACCGCTGCAGGTGGATGAATGGGGCATCGACGCCTGCTACGCCGGCAGCCAGAAGTGCCTCTCCTGCACACCGGGCATCGCCCCGGTTACCTTCAGCGAACGGGCATTGCACAAGGCGCAGAACCGCAGCAGCAAAGTGCAGAGCTGGTTTCTGGACTTGAACCTCGTGCTGGGTTACTGGCGTGGCGGTGGCAAGCGTGCCTACCACCATACCGCGCCCATCAATCCCCTGTACGCCCTGCACGAAGCGCTGCTCATGCTTGAGGAAGAAGGGCTCGAGAACGCCTGGCAGCGCCATCGCCAGCACCACAACGCCCTGCGTGCCGGGCTCGAAGCCCTCGGCATCGGCTTCGTGGTGGAGGAGGCGGACCGGCTGCCGCAGCTGAACGCCGTCACCATCCCCGACGGCGTGGATGACGCGGCCACCCGCACCGCCCTGCTCAACGACTATGGCCTGGAAATCGGCGCCGGCCTGGGCGACTTCGCCGGCAAGGTATGGCGTATCGGCCTGATGGGTTACGCCGCCCGGCGCGAGAACGTGCTGCACTGCGTCGGGGCGCTCAGCGCCATCCTGGGCGGCGGGAAAGACGCCCTCGCGGCCGTGGCCAGCAGCTACGGCTGAACCGAACGAGCCACAACGATACGCATCCTGGCAGGATGGATTAACAGCAACCACCTGCTCCCACTGCTCCCCCCCCCGCGGTGGGTCACCCCTGACGGGCAAGTTCGGCCCGGGCAGGCAGTGAAAAATCCGGCGATCGAGTAGATCGAAACGGTCACGGTGGGTTACGTCCTAACGGGCTAACCCACCCTACGATGAACCGGGGATGTTCCACCCTGCGTAAATTCACCGCTCTTGTAGGGTGGGTTAGCGGCAGCGCCGTGTAACCCACCACCCACGAAACGCCCTACGCACCCATCAGGTTCCGGTACTGGTCCCAGAACGCCCGAATGGTGGTCTCGGTCACCAGGTGATCGTGATCCTCGATGTTGCGACCACCCATTTCGATGCAGGACACCTCGTTCTGGTCCCGCACCACCGCCTGCTGGCAGATGACGCTGGACTCCCCATCCTCCATGGAGATCAGCCCCGCCGGGCCGATCAGGTTGGCCTGCTTGAGGCGGATGTTGCGCAGCTCCTCGTCGTCGTCGGTGTAGCCGAAGTAGGTCCAGACCAGTTCGAACTCGCTTTCGCTCTTGGGGAGGATCTGCCGCACCGCCAGGGTGTTCTGAATCTGCTGGATCACCAGGGTCGGCATCAGGGAAATGATCACCAGGGTGACGTTGTCGTCAAACTCCCTGCGCCCGGCGAGCAGCGACATGTCCGCCAGCCGGTAGCCGGAATCGTAGGTGCGCAGCTTGGCGTCTTCGGTCTCGTTGAGGGCATCGTCGCTGTCGGTACCGGCTTTGGAGAACAGCACCGTGTGCCACTTGTTGGTGATCCGCACCCCGCCCTCCTGGGAGGAGCGGTACAGCCCGAAGGTCATGTGGAACAGGTGCAGCAGCGAGGCGTGGTAGGGGTCCTTGGTGTTCTCGGCGTAGAACTTCCAGTTGCTCGGCACGAACTGGCGGTGGTGGCCCAGCACCTCGACCGGTCGGTTGAAAATCCGCTTCAAGTGGTAGTCCACCGGCTCGTCCCGGCCCAGATAATCCGCGACCGGTTGCAGCTGGTCATCGAAGGTGCCGAACACCACACCGTGGTAATCCTCCACCCGCACCTTGGTGAGGCTATGGGCCTTCATGTCGAAATCCTTCGGGTAGCCGCCCTTGCCGGCCAGCCCCTTGCGGAACGGCACGCCCACCAGATCGCCCTTGTTGTCGTAGGCCCACTGGTGATACACGCAGGTGTGGGTGCCGGTGGAATTGTTGCCGCGCAGCTCGCGGCACACCAGCGCACCACGGTGAGCGCAGCGGTTCACCCAGGCGTGCAGCGAGCCGTCGCTGTCGCGCACCAGCACCACCGGGGTGTCGCCGATGAAGGTTGCCTTGAAATCCCCACCGTTGGGCACCTCCGCCGCCAGACCCAGGAAATTCCAGGTCGGGCCGCGGTAAATGCGCTGCTGCTCCAGGTCGTAGATGGCGCGCTCCGTGAACACGCCGTAGGGCACCGCCGTGGCATCGCCCGCCTTGGGCCAGGGCAGGCGGGTCAGGGCTTCAACGTCGGGGTTGACTCGTGCGTCCATGGGTTTGCTCGCTCCAAATGAGAATTCACAACGTCCGCCGCATCAGATCGGCGTCACCATCAGGGTCTGGATGCGGTAGGTGTCGAACACGCACCACTTCTCCTTGAACTTCAGGGAGCCGTCTTCGTCGCGAACGATGGTGTCGAGGTACTTGCCGGCGTTGAACACCTTGGTTTCCCCGTTCAGCAACGTCTGCAGCACCAGGTAGTTACTCTGGGCCTTGATCACCCCCGCCTGCTCCTCCAGCACCCGGGTGTTGCTCACCAGGTGGCGATAAAAATGGGGCGCGTAGATGTTCGCCTTGCGCAGCGCCACGATGCGATCGCGCAGCATCCCCTTGCTGTCGCAGTAGATCACCGCCACCGGCAGGTCCAGATCGGTGTTCTCCCGCGGGATCACCTTGTAGACGCAGTCATCCACAAAGAAATCGGGCCAGGCCTCAAGGTCGTCGTCATCAATGGTCTGCACATAACTGTGCAGCAGATCCTCAACCTCCAGGCGCAGCACCTGACGGCGTGCGGCCCAGTTTTCCGGTGCGTTCATACCCATTTCCCCCGCAGTGGCGCAGATACCACCAGGGACTTTGCGCCGCACCCCACGCCGGCGTGTTGACCGGAGTCAAGCAGGGGTACGAAGGCACCGCGGAGGTGAAAAAACCCGCCAGCGACATCACCGCGGCGGCCAGCGGATCGAGGCCAGGACTTATACTCCAATGCCTTGCCGAGAGCACCAAGGTCCATTTCCAGCGGA
>JAYZWP010000296.1:0-3365 GCA_036142245.1 Pseudomonadota bacterium
TCGCCCCGGGTGCTGGTGTACGACGGGACGTTCGCGGGTGTCGTGGAGGAACTGAAACGGCGCAATCCGCTCATCACCGGCCATGTACGGCTGGTGTCACCTCAGACGCCACCGGATCAACGGGAAGCGGGAGACGATCCGATCCTGCCCCGGGATCTGGCCGGCTACAGCCTCGACTTCGAGCCCATGGAACTCTACGAGCACGACACCGCCATCATCGGCCTGTCGTCCGGGACCACCGGCCTGCCGAAGGGGGTGATCCACACCAACCGCACGCTCATGGAGAGCGCGCGGGGCGGCGCCTACCTGTGGCGGATGTCGCCGGCGGACGCCATGTGCAACATGCTCTCCACCGCCTTCATCGGCTGGTACAACGTCACCCTGCCGGTGATCAATGCCGGCGCCAAGGTGGCCTTCATGACCCACTGGGATCCGCAGAAGTTCCTGCAGACCGTGCAGGAGGAGCGCTGCACCCACGCTTTTCTGGCCCCCACGATGTGGCGCATGCTGCTGCGCGGCGGGCTCGGCGACTACGACCTGTCCTCCATCACGTCGGCGGGTTTCGCCGGCGAGCCGATGGATACGGCGACCTTGCGGGAGATCAAGGAAAAGGTCTCCCCCAATATCTTCAACATCTACGGCAGCACCGAATCGGGCTCCTGCTCCGCCGGCACCGTGATGTTTCCCCACGACCTGGAGGATGAATCGCGCATCGACAGCGTCGGCCGGCCGATGCTCAATTCGGACATCCGCATCATCGAACCGGGCGGTACGGCCGACGACATCCTGCCGCCCGGCCAGGAGGGTGAGGTGCTGATCCGCGGACCCTCAGTCGCCGCTGGCTTCTGGTACCGCCCGGAACTGGCACGCAAGGTATTCGAGGGCCCCTGGTGGCACTCCGGGGATATGGGGGTGATCGACGAGAACCGGTATCTGTACCTGCACGGTCGCATCGACGACATGATCATCTCCGGCGGGATCAACATCCTGCCGAGCGCAGTGGAGGACGCGGTGATGCGCCACCCCGCGGTCAGCGAGGCGGCGGTGATCGGGGTACCGGACGAACGGTGGGGTCAGCGGGTGGTCGCCTGCGTCGTGCCGCGCGGCGAGGTTAACGCCGAACTGCTCGACGCCTATCTGAAAGAGCAGAGCGAGCTGGCCTCTTACGCCCGGCCCCGGGAGTACCGGTTCATGGAGGAGCTGCCCAAAGGCAACACCGGCAAGGTAAGCCGGAAAACGCTGCGCGAGTCCCTCACTACCGACTGACGCGACAGCGAGCCTGCGGCGGGCGCCGGACGCTGCAGCGAGGATAGATTAAGACGATAGACAAACAGCAGGAGGAGCTGGGATGGATTTTTCGATCTTCATGATTGTCATGGGCAAGGGCCGCCAGTCGGACGAAGACGCCTACGACCAGGCACTGGAAGACCTGGTGCTGGCCGAGCGGCTGGGATTCGACATCTTCTGGTTCGCCGAACATCACTTCAACGACGATTTCTCGCTGAGTCCTTCGCCCAACCTGCTGGCCGCGGCAGGCGCCCGGCTCACGCAGCACATCCGTATCGGCATCGCCGTCAACGTGCTGCCCCAGCACCACCCGCTGCGCCTTGCCGAGGAGGGCGCGATGCTGGACTGTCTGTCCAAGGGTCGCCTGGAGTTCGGCATCGGCCGTGGTATCGCCGGGCCGGAGATCGCCCCCTGGGGTATCGCCCCCGGTGAAACGCGGCCGCGGTTCGAGGAGTGTCACGATTTTCTGCTGCAGGCCTGGGAGAAAGGGGAAGCGCAGTGGCAGGGGCAGTTCTTCACTGTAGAAAACACGCCGCTGGTGCCCAACGTTTTGCAGCGGCCCCACCCACCGATCTGGGTGAGTGCCCAGAGTCCGGACTCGGTCGCCTGGTGCGCGGCCCGCGACTACCCGGCCATGCAGGTGGCCGAGCCGCTGTCCGTAGGCGTGGAGCAGGTGCAGCGCTACAAGGACTTCGCCGCCCAGGCGGGGGTAACGCCCAAACGCGGCGGCATCGTGCCGCTGCGCTATGTGTTCGTCGCGGAAACCGACGCGCAGGCGCGGCGCGCCTCCCTCCCCTACATGCAGGACTTCTGGGATCACTTCACCAAGATCGCCAGTCACGCGTTGCCACAGATCGGCCCGGACGGGGTCGACGGATACGACTACTGGCGTGGCGCCGGCAATCTGGAGCAGTGGGCGGATCTGAGCTACGAGGGGCTGAACGAGGCGGGCATCATCATCACCGGCTCGCCGGACACGGTGATCGAGGCGGTGCGCCGCCAGCAGGCGCTGCTGGAGTGCGACCACCTCATCTGCGATTTCTGGCGCGGCGCAGGCAGCGACGCCGCGGCACGGCGCCGTTCCATGGAACTGTTCGCCACCGAGGTGATGCCGGCGTTTCGCTGACCCCGCAGCGGCGGCACTGACGGCCCGGCGCCGCCGCGACTTGCGCGGCGGCGCTGATCGGTTACGCTGAAAGGCCAGGCCGGTGGGCAATCAGCCGGCCCGTTCATCCCGCGTGGAGCCGCACCCTATCCACAACCCCTCCGCCCCGTCCCCGGAACTGACCCTCCGCGCCCTGATCACCGGCGCGCTGCTCGGGGTGCTGCTGGTGCCCTGCAATGTCTACTCCGGGCTGAAGATCGGCTGGTCATTCAACATGTCCATTGCCGCGGCGCTGCTCGCGTACGCCTTCTGGGACCGTGCCGAAGCCTGGACGGGAACCACGCGGTGGGCGCTGCTGGAGAGCAACATCAACCAGACCACCGCCTCGTCGGCGGCTTCCATCGTATCGAGCGGACTGGTGGCCCCCATTCCGGCGTTGACGCTCCTGACCGGCGTGCAGCTCTCCTGGCCCGCCATGAGCGCCTGGGTGCTCAGCGTCAGTCTGCTCGGCGTGGCTGTCGCGGTCAGCGTGCGCCGCTCGATGATCGAGATCGCCGGCCTCGCTTTCCCGGCCGGCGTGGCCACCGCCGAGACGGTGGCGGACATCTACGGTCGGGGCCGGGACGCAACCCGGCGGGTGCTGGCGCTCTTGGCAAGTCTCGTGGTCGCCGCCGCGGCGAAGGTGTACGGCACGCTCATCGGCGGGTTACCGCAGCTGGTGGCGCCCCTGACCCTCACCGGTGGCGGTGCGCTGGCGGGTCGCGGTGTGACCCTGCAGAACCTGGGTTTCGTGGTCGATCCGTCGCTGCTGATGCTCGGATTCGGCGCGATCATCGGGCCACGCACCGGCCTGTCGCTGCTGCTGGGAGCGGCACTCGCCTGGGGCGCACTCGCGCCTCTGGCATTGGTGCTGGGATGGGCCACTGCGGGAAATCCGGGGGAAGCCTGGTTCAGTGAGTTGGTGGAATGGTTG
>JAYZWP010000297.1:0-8457 GCA_036142245.1 Pseudomonadota bacterium
CGCCGCCAGCAGCACCGCGAAACCGCAGGGGACGAGTGCGGCCAGCATGCCGAAGGAAAACAGCACGCCGCGCAACCACTTCATCTCGCGCCGCGCCGCAGCAACTGGCTCACCGCCTGTCTGAGATCCGCGGCGACCATCACATCCTCACCAAAAGCGCCCGGCCGCGCTCCCACACCGATGGCCGCCACGCCGCAGCGGCGTGCGGCATCGATATCCCGCTGCGAATCACCGATCATCACTGATCCGGCGGCATCGGCGCGCAGAAACCGCATCGCCCGGTGCAGCAACCCGGGCGCCGGCTTGCGGCAGTCGCAGCCGGAGCCGGGCGCGTGGGGACAATAAAAGATCGCTTCGATGCGGCCTCCGGCGGCCGCCACGGCGCTAAAAAGGCGGGCATGGATGCGCGCCAGCGTCGCCGCGGAGAGGTACCCGCGTGCCACGCCGGATTGGTTGGTCACCACCGCCAAACGGCAGCCCGCCGCGGTCAGCTGTTCCAGAGCTTGCAGGGCGCCGGGCAGGGGTTGCCACTCCTGCGGCGCGCGGATGTACTGATCGGAGTCCCGATTGATGACGCCATCCCGGTCCAGCAGCACCCAGCGCAGTTCGACCGGAAGCAACGCAGGCGGCCGCTCAGCCCTGCAGGTGCGCCAGGTCCGCCACGGCCGTCAAACAGGACCGAATGGCCCCGACCAGAGCCAGACGATTGCGACGCAATTCGCTCTCCTCAGCCATCACCAGAACCTCGTCGAAAAACGCGGTGAGCAGGGGCGCCAGATCCGCCGCCCGGTTCAGGGCCGCTGCATAGGCACCCTGCGCCACCTGCCGTTGCAGGTCCGCCCCTACCCTGGCGAGCGCCTGTGCCAGCGCCTTCTCCGCCGGGTCGACCAGCAGCGCGTCGTCGATCGTCTCGCGCCCGTCGCCACCCGCTTTGGCCAGGATGTTGCGCGTCCTTTTGTCCATGGCTGCGAGCTGGTCGAGATCCGGGTGGCCACGCACGGACTCGAGGGCTTCGAGCCGCCGCACTGCATCCGGCAGACTCCTCGGCGCAAGCGCCAGGACCGCCTCGATGCTGTCGCCGCGAAAGCCACGTCCCGCCAGGTAACCACGCAACCGGTCAATGATGAACTGCCGCAGATCGGCCGCTACCGCATCATCCATGCGCACCGGCAGCTGCTCCCGCGCTAGGCTGAGCAGCGCATCGAGATCGAACTCCACGCACCGCTCCACGGCGATCCGAATCACGCCCAGCGCGGCACGGCGCAGCCCGAACGGATCCTTGTCGCCGGTGGGCTGCGCACCGATGGCGAAAATACCGGCCAGGGTGTCGAGCCGGTCCGCCAGCGCGAGCGCCGTCCCGGCCGGGGTGGACGGCAGGAGATCGCCGGCGAAACGGGGCAGATAGTGCTCGGTGATCGCCACCGCCACCGCCTCCTGCTCGCCGGCATGACGGGCGTAATGCTGCCCCATGACGCCTTGCAGGTCGGTGAACTCGAACACCATCCGGGACACCAGATCCGCTTTCGCCAACGCGCCGGCCCGCGTTACGGTCGCCATGTCGGCACCGCAAGCTGCGGCCAGCGCGGCGCCCAACTCGGTCATGCGCACTGCCTTGTCGTGCACCGAGCCCAGTTCGTTCTGAAAGGTCAAGGTCCGGGTACCATCCACCAGCTCTTCCAGCGGGGTGGCCAGGTCGCTGCGCCAAAAGAAGCGCGCGTCGTTGAACCGGGCGCGCAATACCCGCTCGTTGCCGGCACGGATCAATGCCGCGTCGGAAGTTTCCATATTGATAACCGTGATGAAGCGCGGAAGCAGTCCGCCTTCACTGTCCCGCAGTGCGAAATACTTCTGGTGATCCTGCATGGTCGCGATCAACACTTCCGGAGCCACCTGCAGAAACTCGTCGTCAAACCCGCCGGTGACGGTCCTGGGCCACTCCACCAGGCTGGTCACCTCATCCAGCAGATCCTCGTCGACGAGCGCCTCGCCGCCCGCCTGTCGGGCGCCACGCGCCAATTGGTCGCGTATGAGGTCACGTCGCTGGTCGAAATCAGGGACAACGAAAGCGTTCACCAACGCCTGTTCGTAATCACCCGGCCGATGGATGGTCACCGGTCCTTCGGTCAGGAAGCGGTGCCCCCGGCTGACGCGATCGGCCCGCAGACCGTACGCCTCCAGCGGCAGCACCTGCTCGCCCAGCAGCGCCACCACCCAGTGCACCGGCCGCACGAACTCTCCCGCGCTGCCATCTCCCCAGCGCATGCGTCGGGCGATCGGTAGCGCCGCCAGGGTACTGGCAAGGACGTCCGGAACAATCTGCGCGGCCTCACGGCCCGGTACCTGGGCACTGTAATGCAACCACTCTCCCTGATCGTTGGAGAGTCGTTCCAGTGCGGCGACCTCGACCCCGCAGGATTTCGCGAACCCCAGCGCCGCCCGGGTCGGATTGCCCTGATCGTCGAAAGCCGCGGCGATTGCCGGCCCGCGCCGCTGTTGCTGCTGATCCGGTTGGCGTTGCAGCACACCGGAGACAAGCACGGCGATTCGCCGTGGCGAGGCGAACGGTTGCGCCGTCGCCGTGTCATCGACGAGACCGGCATCGCGCAGACCGGCGGCGATGCCTCCGGCGAAAGCGTCCCGCAACGCCGGCAGCGATTTGGGTGGGAGTTCTTCGGTCCCGATCTCGATCAACAGTGCCTGTCGCTCACCGCTCATGCTGGTGATACCTCGTCCGCCCCGGCATAGCAGCGGGCCACGCCCCGTGCCAGGGTCCGTACCCGCAGAATGTAACGCGCGCGCTCGGTAACCCCGATCGCCTTGCGCGCGTCCAGCAGATTGAAACAGTGCGAGGCCTTGAGCACCATCTCATACGCGGGAAGCGCAAGACCGGCCGCGGTGAGCTGCGTGCACTGCGCCTCGTAACTGTCGAACTGCGACAGCAGGCTCGGTACATCCGCATGCTCGAAGTTGTAGGTCGACTGTTCCACCTCGTTACGGTGATACACATCACCGTAGCTCACCCGGCCGTGAGGCGCCTCGACCCAGGTCAGATCGTAGACGCTGTCCACACCCTGCAGGTACATGGCGATGCGTTCCAGGCCATAGGTAATCTCCGCCGTGACCGGGCAACACTCGATACCGCCGACCTGCTGAAAATAGGTGAACTGCGTGATTTCCATGCCGTCCAGCCATACTTCCCAGCCGAGCCCCCAGGCGCCCAAAGTAGGGGATTCCCAGTTGTCCTCCACAAACCGGATGTCGTGTTCCAGCGGGTTGATCCCGAGGTCGCGCAGAGAGTCCAGGTACAGTTCCTGAATGTCGTGCGGCGAGGGCTTGATGACCACCTGAAACTGGTAGTAATGCTGCAGGCGATTCGGGTTCTCTCCGTAGCGCCCATCCGTGGGACGGCGAGACGGCTGGACATAGGCCGCCGCCCAGGGCTCCGGCCCCAAAGCGCGCAGGAAGGTGGCCGGGTGGAAGGTGCCGGCACCCACCTCCATGTCGTAAGGCTGTAGCAGGGCACAGCCGCGCCCCGCCCAGTACTGCTGCAAACGCAGGATCAGGGACTGGAAATCAGCCGGAATAATAGGAGTCAAGGCAGGTCCGGGGACGACACGGCGGGCGAGGAAAAACGCGCAATTATACGGACCCCGGCAACCTCGCGGGGCGCTTCATGAACGACCCCACAGCGCGGAGCGCAGCGCCACCCCCTGTGCGCCGGCTCTCCGGGCACGATACAGCAACCGCGGCGTCA
This sequence comes from Pseudomonadota bacterium, assembly GCA_036142245.1. Lineage (GTDB taxonomy): Bacteria > Pseudomonadota > Gammaproteobacteria > Immundisolibacterales > Immundisolibacteraceae > JAYZWP01. Next base: position 3,755 of record JAYZWP010000297.1, read on the forward strand.
TCCCCCCCAGGGCGTACACCGGCAGCGCGGCCGAATCGGCGAGCCGCGCGAACCTTTCCCACCCCAGAGCCGCTGTCCCGGGATGCGATCGGGTGGCAAGCACGGGCGAGAGGGTGACGAAATCCAGTCCGAGCTGTTCGGCACAGCGCAACTCTTGCGCATTGTGGCAGGAGGCGGCCACCATCTGCCCCACCGGCAACGGACGCCCCTGCAGCTCCCGCAGCGCGGCGCTGCTGAGGTGCAGCCCGCAGCCGAGAGCCTCGGCGAGCGGCGCATCGTCGCGCACCATGAGCTGTGCATCCTGCCCGGTCAGCGCCCGCGCAACCTGGCGGGCGAGCCGGCCATAGGCTTCCGCGTCGGACAGATCCGGCCGCAGGTAAACCAGCGTCGCGCGCCGCGGCACGAGGTCAGTGAGACGCGTGACAAAGGCGTCATCGTTCCCCTCGTGAGGTCCGGTAACGAGATAAAGCGGCGGCAGACGCAACGCCTGGACGATGGCACGGTTGGCGGGCGGCATGGAAAGTTCGGCAAGCTCGTCGATCGCCACCCAGCGCAGCAGCCGCTCCGACGCCGGCGCTTCTTCTGGCTCCCACCGTGTCGCGAGCCACACCGACAGGCGCACACTGCGATCCGCGTAGCGGTGCGGGACCGTGATCAGGGGCCGCATCGCGGTGATCCGTAATCCTGTTTCCTCGACCACTTCACGCCGGGCAGCCGCCGCCGCGGTCTCACCCGACTCCCGCTTACCCCCGGGAAACTCCCAGCATCCGCCCTGGGGAACACCCGCCGGCCGCCAGGCGACCAGTACCCGGCGATCTTGCAGCAGCACGCCGAGACTCACTTCCAGGTCAGCTACGGTACTCCGCGTTGATCCTGACATAGTCGTAGGAGAAATCCGTGGTCCAAAGCTGAAACGGCGCTACTGAAGATTCCGACAATCCCAGATCGATGGTGATCTCGATTTCACTACGCTGCATTACCGCCCTGCCGGCGTCCTCGGTGTACTCCTGCGCCCGGGTTCCGCCTCGCACGATGCAGACGTCACCCAGATCGATGCATACCCGGTCGATGTCGAGCTTCGAGGTCTCGGCGTAACCCACCGCCGCGAGAATTCTTCCCCAGTTCGGATCCCCGGCGAACAGCGCCGTTTTCACCAGCGGCGAGTGGGCTACAGCGTACGCTACCCGCCGCGCGTCATCGCTGGTGGCAGCACCCTTCACGGTCACCGTCACGAAACGGGTAGCCCCTTCGCCGTCACGGACGATGGCCTGCGCCAGGTGACGGCAACACGTCATGACGGCGGCCGCCAAAGCCTCGACATCCGCGGTCCGGTCCGCGTCCACCACCGCCCTGCCCGCTCCGGTCGCCGCCAGCACACAGGCGTCGTTGGTGGAGGTGTCGCCGTCCACGGTGATGCGGTTGAAACTTCCGTCCACGGCGTCGCCGAGCACCCGATCCAGCGTCTGACGGGAAACCGTCGCGTCGGTGGCGACGAATGCCAGCATGGTCGCCATGTCAGGACGAATCATGCCGGATCCCTTGGCGATACCGGTGACCGTCGCGGTCCCGGCCGCGGTCTGAAACGTGACCGAACACCCTTTGGCGATGGTGTCGGTGGTGCGGATCGCATCGGCCACCGCAAGCCAGTTCGCCCCGTCCAGCCCGCTCAACAGTCCCGGCAGAGCAGCGGTGATGCGTTCCACCGGAAGCGGCTCCCCGATCACCCCCGTCGAGAACGGCAGCACGCTTTGCACAGGCGCCTCCGTCAGCTCCGCAAGCGCGGCGCAGGTGGCCTGCGCCGCGGTCACCCCCCCATCTCCCAGGCCGGCATTCGCGTTACCGCTGTTGATGAGCAGATAACGCGGCGTCGCTCGGGAGAGATGTTGCCGCGCCACGATGACCGGGGCGGCCGCAAACCGGTTGCGCGTGAAGCGCGCCGCCACCTGAGAATCCGCCGCCAATTCGAACAGGGACAGATCGAGATGACCCTGCTTTCTGATCCCCGCCGCCACGGCCGCGAGGCGCACCCCGGCGATGGGCTCCAGCCGCTGCGGCGCGGATAGATTTACGGCCATGGCGAACCCAACCCGACGCTCAGTTGAGGCGTCCGTGGCACTGCTTGAACTTCTTGCCGGAACCGCAAGGGCACGGTTCGTTTCGACCGACCTTCTTGCCCGGCCGCACGAAGGGTGCCGACTTCGTCTGCGGGGTGGCGGCACGCCGGACGCTCGGACCTGACCCAGGATCAGCCACCGGCTGCGGCACCGGTTCTTCCTGCGGCGCGGGAGACGGAGCTGCGTCGTGCTGGTAACTCACCCCTTGCGGGACGGCGCGCTGTGCTTCCACAGCCTCGACATCCTCTTCAGCGCGAATCTTCACCCGCATCAGAGTCGAAGCGACATCGTGCTTGATACGTTCCAGCATCTGCTTGAACATCTCGAACGCTTCGCGCTTGTACTCCTGTTTGGGGTTTTTCTGAGCGTGGGCGCGCAATCCGATGCTCTGGCGCAGGTGGTCCATTTGCGCCAGGTGCTCCTTCCAGTGCGAGTCGAGCACCTGCAACACCACCGCCTTTTCGAAATGCCGCAATACCTCCGGCTCTACTTGCGCCAGTTTCTGCTCGCGTGCTGCCCTGGCGCGCTCGATCAGTTCAGCGCTCAGCGCCTCGGGGTCTACGTCTTCGCGCTCCCGCAACCAGGACGGCAAATCCACCGGCAGATCGAAATCGGCGCGCAGCCGCTCCTGCAAGCCGGCGAGGTCCCACTCTTCCGGCATAACCCGCGCCGGCGCGTACTCGCCAACCACGGCGGCGAATACGTCCTCGATCATGTTCGCGGTGGTATCCGAAACGTCATCGCGCTCCATCAACTCGTTGCGTTGCCGATATACCAGCAGCCGCTGCTCGTTGGCGATGTCGTCGTACTCCAGCAGATGCTTGCGCAGGTCGAAGTTACGTCCCTCGACCTTGCGCTGGGCATTCTCGATCGCCCGGGTAACCCACCGGTGTTCGATAGCCTCTCCTTTCTCCAGGCCGAGCCGCTGCATCAGTCCGGCAACCCGCTCCGACGCGAAGATACGCATCAGATCGTCCTTCAGCGACAGGTAGAACCGCGATGAACCGGGATCGCCCTGGCGCCCGGATCGGCCCCGCAGCTGATTGTCGATGCGCCGGGACTCGTGGCGTTCGGAACCTATGACATGCAGACCGCCCAACTCTACGACCTTGTCGTGATCGGCTTGCCACTGCTGGCGCGCGGCCTTCCGCTGATCTTCCGGTACCGCCGCCAGGCGCGCTTCCAGATTGCCGCCGAGCACGATATCGGTGCCCCGGCCGGCCATGTTGGTGGCGATGGTGACGGCACCGATGGCGCCGGCACCGGCGATGATCTCCGCCTCGCGGCCGTGATATTTGGCGTTCAGTACCTCGTGGGGGATACCCCTCGCCTTGAGCAGTTTCGACAGGTGTTCCGAGGCATCGATGTTGGCCGTCCCGACAAGCACCGGCTGACCCCTGGCATGACGCTCGGTGACGTCCTCGATGAGCGCTTCATATTTCTCTTCGGGGGTGAGGTAGACCAGATCGCCCAGATCGTCGCGCACCATGGTCCGGTGGGTCGGCACCACCATCACCTCGAGGCCGTAGATCTGCTGGAACTCGTACGCCTCGGTGTCCGCCGTGCCGGTCATGCCGGACAGCTTGTCGTAGAGCCTGAAGTAGTTCTGAAAGGTGATCGAGGCGAGCGTCTGGTTCTCCTGTTTGACCGGCACCCCCTCCTTGGCCTCCACGGCCTGATGCAGCCCCTCCGACCATCGGCGTCCCGGCATGAGACGCCCGGTGAACTCATCGACAATGACCACTTCGCCATCCCGTACCACGTACTGCACATCCCGGGTGAACAGGTGGTGGGCCCGAAGCGCGGCGTTGAGGTGGTGCATCACGGTGATATTCGCCGAGTCGTACAGGCTCGCGCCGTCGGCGAGAATGCCCGCTTCCACCAGAATCTGCTCCGCCCGTTCGTGCCCGGCCTCGGTCAGCATCACCTGCCGGGTCTTCTCGTCGACGGAAAAATCCCCCGGGCCATCCTCCTCCACCTGCCGCTCGAGTCGCGGAATCACCTTGTTGATACGGCCGTAGAGTTCAGTGCTCTCCTCGGCAGGGCCCGAAATGATCAGCGGCGTGCGCGCCTCGTCGATCAGGATCGAGTCGACCTCGTCGACGACGCAGAAGGCATGCCCCCGCTGCACCCGATCTTCGGCGCGAAACGCCATGTTGTCCCGCAGGTAATCGAAGCCGAACTCGTTGTTGGTGCCGTAGGTGATATCGGCGGCGTATGCCTCCTTGCGCTGCACCGGATCCATCTGCGAAACGATGACCCCGGTCGTGAGACCGAGAAAGCGGTACACCTGGCCCATCCACTCCGCGTCACGGCGCGCGAGGTAATCGTTCACCGTGATGACGTGGACCCCGGCGCCGGTCAAGGCATTCAGATAAGCCGGCAACGTCGCCACCAGGGTCTTGCCTTCCCCGGTCCGCATTTCGGCGATCTTGCCGTCGTTCAGCACCATGCCGCCGATCAATTGGACGTCGAAATGGCGCAGGCCGATGGCGCGCCGCGCCGCTTCCCGCACGACGGCGAACGCCTCCGGCAGAACCGCATCCAGGGTCTCACCCTGTTCCAAACGTTCGCGAAACCGCGTCGTCT
>JAYZWP010000298.1:0-3674 GCA_036142245.1 Pseudomonadota bacterium
GAGCAGAGCATCCGCAGGGAGTTCATGCATTCGGACTTCTCGGAGCCGGGGCAGCGGTTCGTATTTCTCGCCGGCATGCTGACCGACGAGTCCATCATTCAACTCGACCGGCGGCTCGATGCTTTGGCGACCACCTTTAACGATCTGCTGCGTGAGGACGGCACCGCCCGGATTGAGCAGCGCCATGGTTACAGCATGTTGCTGGCCGTGCGGAACTGGCAGTTCTCATTATTCGAGAACATGAAACGGAACCCGGCATCCGACGCCGGTTAAGAGTCGCCGGGCGCAGTTTCGCCGTGGGGCACCCATGCCTCGCCGGGGGCATGATCGAACCGCCCGGCGTGCAAAAAATACAACGTCTGGCGGATCACCTCGTCACTACGCATGATGAAGGTGTGCCCTGCTGGCACCACCAGAAAATCCTGCATCCGCGCCAGGCGGGTTTTCGCCACCGCCACCTTGCCGTCATCTTCCCCCGGCAGCATCCAGGAAAACCAGGGATCGTAGCTGCGGTTCCCGGCGATGACGCCCACCTGCAGCGCCACTGGCCCCAGGCGGTTGGGCAGACTGTCCGGATCGGCGCCCAACTGCTGCCCCGCCGGGCCGGTGACCCATTCAAAGGGTGGGAAATCACCCAGTTTGTCGGGCACCTCGCTGCCCCGGTTGGGAGGCGCCAGCATCACCGCCCGGCTGCCGGGCGGCACCGAGTGCTCCTGCAGGTACGCGCGCACCAGAATGCCGCCGAGGGAGTGGGTCACGAAGTGAACCGGGCGCTCCCCGTCGCGACACATCTGCACCGCGTCGTGCACCGGACCGGCCACCAGCTCGGCGATCGGTAACGCACTCGAAGGGTAGCCGCGGTTCACAGTGCGGTATCCCGCGTCGTTCAGCGCCTCCGCCATCTTCTCCATGGAGCCGGCGGTGCGCCCCAGGCCGTGGAGCAGCACCGCGCAACCTGCTTCGGATGCAACGGCCGGGGCGACCGGAAAAGCGTTCTGGATAAACACCAGGAACGACGCGATCAAAAGGTACTTAGGCAGCAGCTTACTCATATACCTGGAATGGGCGGCAAACCGACCTACGCGGTCTCCCAGTCCACCTGCCGCAATCCGGTGATGCGCGAGAACTCGCGGATGTTGTGGGTCACCAGCACGGCATCGTAAGCGCGGGCAGTGGCAGCGATGAGCAGGTCATTCGGTCCGATGGGAGTTCCCTGAACGGCCAGGTCGGCGCGGATCTGGCCCGCCTCTTCGGCACAACGATCATCGAAGTGCAGGCTGGCGAGGGGCTGAAAAAATCGTTGCAGCAGTTGCAGGTTGGCCTCGACACGGCTGCTGCGCCGGGCGCCGTACAACAACTCGGCCTTGACGACACTGCAAAGGATGATCTGCTGCGGCGCATGACGCCGAAAATGGCTGATGACCGAAGTATGCGCCCGGTTCAGCAGGCGGATACAGACGTTGGTATCCAGCAGGTACACAGCCGACAGTCCCTTACCCGAAGCCAGCGCGCGACTCGTAATCACCCTGCGGCGACCGCTCCAGCGGTTCGCCCTGCCAACCGCCGAACAGATCGAAGTAACCCTCCGGCCATTCCTGTTCCAGATCGCGCTGAATCAAGATCGCCAGGTAGCGGGAAAGCGGCATTTTGGCGCGTTCAGCCCTCTCCCTGAGCTGCCGGGCCACCTTGTCGGGGACGTAACAATGCAGTTGCGGCATGGGTGAAACTTCCAAATATATGTGGGCTATGTGCAGAAAGTTTAACACCCTTCCCGCCCCCACCGGTCATCCAGAGCATCTCCCCTATTTACGGCGACCGAATTTAATAATACTGTATATAGTTACAGTATTTCTCTCCTGACGCGAATACCGGTGACTGCCTACGCCGAACTGCACTGTCTGACCAATTTCAGCTTCCTGCGCGGCGCCTCCCACCCCGAGGAGCTGGTCGCCCGGGCGGCGGAGTTGGGTTACAGCGCCCTGGCGGTGACGGACGACTGCTCGGTGGCCGGGGCGGTGCGGGCCCATGTAGCGGCCAAGGCGGCGGGGCTGCGTCTGATTATCGGCAGCGAGTTCACCCTGACGGACGGCCTGCGGCTGGTGCTGCTGGCCACCAGCCGGCGCGGTTACGCCAACCTCTGCCGGCTGATCACCACCGGCCGGCGCGCCGCGGACAAGGGAGATTATCGCCTCAGCCGGGCCGACCTGCTTGAGGGGGCCGAGGGTCTGCTGGCCCTGCTGGTGCCGCCGGAAAGCCCGGCTCTGGAGCCGGCCCGCTGGGTGGCCGGCTGTTTCGAAAACCGCGCCTGGATCGCCGCTACCCTCACCTGCGGGCCGGACGACGACGCCCGCATCAGAACCCTGGAGGCGCTGGCGGGCGCCTGCGGTCTGCCGCTGGTGGCGACCGGGGAGGTGCACATGCACCGCCGCGGCCGCCGGGCGCTGCAGGACACCCTGACCGCCATCCGTATCGGCGCCCCGCTGGCCCGGGCGGGCTATGCGCTCTACCCCAACGGCGAACGTCACCTGCGCCCCCGCGAGCGCCTGGCGCAGCTCTACCCCGCCGCCTGGCTCGCCGAGACCCAGCGCATCGCCGGGCGCTGCCGCTTTTCCCTGGACGAGCTGCACTACGAATACCCCCGGGAACTGGTGCCGGCGGGCGCCACCGCCAGCGGCCATCTGCGCACCCTGACCGAAGCCGGCATGGCGGAGCGCTGGCCCCGGGGCGCGCCACAAAAGGTGCGGGACCTAGTGGCCCACGAACTGCGGCTGATCGGCGAACTCGGCTACGAGCATTTTTTCCTGACGGTGCACGACATCGTCACCTTCGCCCGCGGCCGCGGCATTCTCTGCCAGGGGCGGGGTTCGGCGGCCAACTCGGCGGTCTGCTACTGCCTCGGCATCACCGAGGTGGACCCGGCCCGCATGAGTGTGCTGTTCGAGCGGTTCGTCTCCAAGGAGCGCAACGAACCGCCGGATATCGATGTCGACTTCGAGCACCAGCGGCGCGAGGAGGTGATCCAGTACCTGTACGACAAGTACGGCCGCGACCGCGCCGGGCTGGCCGCCACCGTCATCACCTACCGCCCCAAGAGCGCGCTGCGGGACGTCGGCAAGGCGCTGGGGCTCTCCCTGGCCCAGGTGGACCGGCTGGCGAAGAACATGAGCTGGTGGGACGGCAACCAGGTGCGTGCCGAGCGGCTGCGGGAGGCCGGCTTCGACCCCGACCACCCGCTGATCCGCCGCCTCACCGCCCTGGTGGGGGAGATCATCGGCTTTCCGCGCCACCTCTCCCAGCACGTCGGTGGGTTCGTCATCTCCCAAGGACCGCTGCACGAACTGGTGCCGATCGAAAACGCCGCCATGGCGCAGCGCACCGTCATCCAGTGGGACAAGAATGACCTGGAAGCCCTCGGCCTGCTGAAGGTGGATGTGCTGGCGCTGGGGATGCTCTCCACCATCCGCCGGGCACTGGGGCTGATCGGCGCCTTTCGCGGCCGGCCCCTGACCATGGCGCAGATCCCGGCGGAGGACCCCGCCACCTACGCCATGATCCAGCAGGCCGACACCATCGGCGTGTTCCAGATCGAGTCCCGGGCGCAGATGTCCATGCTGCCGCGCCTGAAACCAGCCACCTTCTACGACCTGGTGATCGAGGTCGCCATCGTGCGGCCC
>JAYZWP010000299.1:0-3346 GCA_036142245.1 Pseudomonadota bacterium
ACGTGGGTGGCCTGGCCGACGTCGGGACCCTGATCGCGACCGATGCCGGTCTTACGGAACAGTGGCGAACCAGCGGCATCGCTGCCGGCGAGCGCCTGGGTGCGGTCTTTCCCGACACCTTCAACACCGGTCCCGACCCGATCTTTTTCGACTCTGGTGCCGATACCAACGGCCTGACCAACAACGGCTCCATCGTCAAGGTCAGCCAGGACACCGGCGCGGAGATCCTGCGTGTCGCCGGCACCAAGGACAATGAGTTTCTGGGGTCGGATCGGACCAATCTGGCCGGTAACGACGTGCTGATCCGCAGCGACAGCGCCGATGTCGGGGGTCTGGTGGATGCCGGGCGCGCCTTTATCATCGGTGAGGCGGGTGGCGGCGCCGGTCCCGCGGGGAACGTCAATTTCGGTGACGGGCTCGGTAGTTCGCAGAATGTGTCTGTCGGGTCTGTGCTGACGGTCCTGAACAGCGGGGGGCATCTGATCCTGCAGGCCAATACCGACATCACCCTGGCACTGGGCGCCAACTTGCTGGTGTCGGCGGGCGGAACCGGAGGGGATCTCACCCTGCAGGCGGGTCGCAGTGTGGTGCTGAATGCCGACATATTCACCGATAACGGTGATTTGACGGTGGTCGCCAACGAAACTGCGGCCAATGGGGTCGTAACCGCGGATCGTGTGGCTGGTGCAGCGCACATCACCCAGGCGCCCGGCAGCAGTATCGACACCGGCATGGGCGATCTGACCCTGACCATAGCGAATGGTGCCGGACGTGCCGGAGCCCAGGCCCAGGGCGGGGAGATCTCCGTCAGCAACCTTTCCGGTTACAACGTCGCGCTGAACAATTTCGGCAGCGACGGGTCGGTGGAAGTCAGCGGCGCAGGCACCTCGACCGGGGCGCTCGTCCATGCCATGGATACGCTCACCGTTGACGCCGGCGACCTGAGTGTTCTCGCCGGAAACCAGAGCGGCGAGTCCGCGGTGCTGAAAGGTGGCAATCTGGTGGATATCCACACGCGTGGTGATGTGCGGGTGGCGGGGGGTACGGCGAGCCACGCCTTCGCCCTTGTCGAGTCCCTGCTGGGTAACGTCATGATCGAGGCGGGCGACCTGCTGTTTCCCGGAACTGTCAGCCTGATACAAGGGTCCGGTCTGGATGCTGATGCGGTAATCGTCGCCGGTGAAGGGCTCGGCACCGTTCATATCCAAGCGCAGAGCTGCGTCGGATGCGAGCGGATTGTCGCGCCGCCGTTCGGCAACGGCGCCACGGATGCCGGAATCTATGCCGGTGAGGTCGTCATCGAAACCCGGGTAAGCGGGGCTCAGGAACTGATCGACGCGTCGATCAACGCCGTCACCAGTCCGATCCTGTCCATGCTCTCCGGCGAAGGGGGGGCGGGACAGGTGCCCTCGGCGCCGGGTGATGGCGCCGAATCCGGCGGCGATGAGGAAGACGAGGAACTGCAGTGCAGCGGCTGAAGCCGGCATCGTGGCGTCGCGCGTTGCGTGTGACCCGGTGAATCCGGCGACCGCGTCAGTCGGGGGCAGGGTGGTCTGGCCGGCGGTTGCCGGCGCGCGGTTTAACATATCCGGATCCTGTCATTGACCCGCGGCGGTCGCGGCGCCCACGGATCACGATATCTGTCCGCTGCCGCCCCACCCGCCCTCCCCGGATTCCGTGCTGATAAACACCCTGCTCGCCGCCATTGCGCTGATCGCGACCGCCTTCGCTCTGATCTGCGCGATGCAGGCACGCGGAACGCGCCGACGCGCCCGGACGCTTGCCGAGCAGCTGCAAACAAGCCACCAGAGCGTGGCCGACGTGCGCAGCGAGTCCGCGGCGCTTACGGCGCGTCTGGAGGAGACGAGGCGGCAACTGGAGGTTGCCGGGCAGCGCGTCGATGCAGAGGTCCGCAGGGGTGACGGACTGCAGGTCACGGTCAGCGAGCAACGCGGTACCATCGCCGAGTTGCAGACCCGGCTTGATGAACAGCGTCGTCAGGCTGACGAGAAGCTCAAGCTGCTGGAGTCCGCCCGGGAGCGGTTGACCCAGGAGTTTCAGAATCTTGCCAACCGGATCTTCGATGAGAAAAGCCAGAAGTTCACCGATCAGAACCGGACGCAGATCAACACGGTCCTGACCCCGCTGCGGGAGCAACTCAAGGATTTTCGCGACAAGGTGGAGTCGGTGCATCTGGTGGACGTGAGGGCGCAGTCCGAGCTGCGCCAGCAGCTGGTGCACCTGAAGGAACTGAACCAGCAGGTGACGCGGGAGGCGGCCAATCTCACCAGGGCGTTGAAAGGTGACAGCAAGAAACAGGGCAGCTGGGGTGAGCTGATTCTCGAGCGGGTACTGGAAGAATCGGGGCTGCGCAAGGGGCATGAATACGACACCCAGGTGCGCATCGGCAGCAGCCAGCCGGATGTCATTGTCCGTCTGCCGGACGGCAAGGACGTGGTGGTGGATTCGAAGGTGTCGCTGCTGGCGTACGAGCGCGCTGTGTCAGCCGAACAGCCGGAGCTGCGTCAGCGATACCTCGCCGAGCATTGCAGCTCGATGAAGACGCACGCAAGGGCCCTCGGGGGAAAGGACTACGCGGACCTTCCGGGATTGCGTTCGCTGGATTTCGTGTTGATGTTTGTGCCGGTGGAGGCCGCTTTTCTGGAAGCGCTCGAACAGGATCCGCGCGTTTTTACCGAAGCATTCGAGCGTAAGGTGGTGATGGTGAGTCCCACGACTCTCCTCGCGACATTGCGCATCATCGAGAACCTGTGGCGTCACGAACGACAGAACCGCAATGCCGATAAGATCGCCGAGGAAGCCGGCAAACTGTACGACCAGTTCGCCCGCTTTTATGAAGAACTGCAGGGTGTAGGGGAGGCGCTGGAGAAAGCGCGCGAGCGCCACGAAGACGCCATGAAACGGTTGGTGTCGGGCCGGGGTAATCTGATGCGCAAGACTGAGAATCTGCGCAAACTGGGTGCCCGCACCAAGAGGGCGTTGCCGGCCGAGTTCGTCGACGAGGACGGATCGCACGATGCGACGCACGATAGCGAGCCTGTCGGCCTGCGCGACGGGCGCTGAAAGGCGTGCGGTCACCTGTGTCTTTTGCCTGGTAGAGCGCGAACCCTTCCTGTTAACTGTCGGCCCCATTCAATAGAATAGACGAACGTTCGCGGGGGATTGGGCAGGCGGGTATCCGCGCGAATCAGACCCGAGACGGGGCGAGGCGGATCGATGAGTAGTTGGATAAAGAAGATCGGTGATCGAACCCGGGAGGCATTAGTCCCGGGGAAAAAAGCGCAGCAACCGGATCATATCGCTGCTGCGGACGACGAGCCCGTGG
>JAYZWP010000300.1:0-3237 GCA_036142245.1 Pseudomonadota bacterium
TTCCGCCAGAATCTCCGCCCGCTGAGCGGGGGCGGTCGCGGGCCAGGGATCATCGGCTGCGGCCCGCAGCGCCGTGTGCCAGGCGGGGCGGTCCTCCGTGCCGTTGATCCGCTCCCCGGCGAACAGCCGCTCGCGCCAGGCGGGCAGGTCCGCCGCGTCCGCGAGGGCCAGCAGGGCATCCAGCGCGGCGTCGTCCAACAGCTCCTTGGAGTAATCGACGAACAACCGCGCCGCGCTGCCGCAGAAGCGGGCCGCCCGTTGCGGATCTTCCTGAAACAGCTTGCGCAGATCCGCGCCGCCGAGGCGCGCCTGATGCGCCTCCACCATCTTCCAGGCTTCGCTGCCAACGATTCCGTTCATGACGGCACCTTCCTTGGTTGCAGGACGTCGGGGCAACGGCTACAGGTAGGCCGCCAGGGCGCCGTCGATATCGATCTGGGTCCCGCTGATGTAGGGCGCCGCCCCGGAGCAGAGAAACAGCACCAGATTGGCCACCTCCTGCGGATCGCCGAGCCGTCCCATGGGCACGCCGTACGCTTTGGCGTGGCCCTGCAGGTACTCCTCATAACTGCCCGTGGACGGGTCGTACCAGGCTTTCCACGCGTCGGTGGCGATCAACCCCAGGCCGATGGCGTTGGCGCGGATGCCGTCCGCCGCGAACTCCTTGGCCAGCAGCTTGGTCAGGCTCAGTGAGCCGGCGCGGGCGACGCTGGAGGCGTAGAAGGTCATGTCCGGCTGGCGGGCGAAGATGGCGTTGATGTTGATGATCGACCCGCCGCCGCGGCTCTTCATGATCGGCGCGCACAGGCGAGCGGTGCGCACCATCGACATCAGCTTCACGTCGATCTCCAGGCGCCACTGCTCTTCGGTCAGGGTGGCCGTGGTCCCCGAGGCCGAGGTGGCGGCATTGTTCACCAGCAGGTCGACGCCGCCATAGTTGTCCGTGGCGGCCGCGACCAGCCGCTCGATCTCGTCCAGGCGGCTCACATCGGCCTGCATGCCGGTGATGCGCTCGCCGTGTGTCTTCTGCCAATCCTGCACGACGGCGGCCAGTCCGGCGCCGTCCCGGGCGCAGGTAACGACCGAGGCGCCTTCGTTCAGAAAGGTTTCGCACATCACGCGGCCCAGTCCCTGGCGCCCTCCGGTAACGATGGCGACTTTGTCTTGCAGCGTCAGTTCCATGAATCGATCCTCCGTGACAGGGTCAGGTGCGGCCTGACAGAAATTCTCGCATCCGGGAAACACCCTCCTGGATGCGTTCGAGTGACGTCGTGTAGGCCAGGCGCACGTGCTGCCGTGCACTGTGGGGGCCAAAGTCCAGTCCCGGCGTGACAGCCACGCCGGCGCCGGCCAGCAACTCCTTGGCGAATGTGGCGCTGTCGGTAGAAAACGCGGCGCAATCGGCGTACAGGTAAAAGGCTCCGCCCGGCAGGGTCGGCAGACCGAAGCCGAGTTCCCGGATGGCGGGAGCCAGAAAATCGCGCCGTTCCTGAAACGCCCGGCGCCGCGTCTCCAGAATCCCGATGGTCTCCGGCTGAAAGGCGGCCAGTGCGGCGTGCTGTGCCGGGGTCGGTGGTGAGATGAACAGGTTCTGTGCCAGCTTCTCCACGTCCCTCAAGCGCGCCTGCGGCACCACCAGCCAACCGAGCCGCCAGCCGGTCATGCCGAAGTATTTGGAAAAGCTGTTGATGACGAACAGATCGCCGTCCAGATCGGCAGCGGTGCGGGCTTCCTCCCCGTACACCAGGCCGTGGTAGATCTCGTCCGAGATCAAAGTGATTCCATGCTGTCGCGCCAGCGCGGCGATTGCTTCCAACTCGGTTGGTTGGACCAGCACCCCGGTGGGATTGGCCGGGGAGGCCAGGATGATGGCGCGGGTGCGGGGTGTCAGCGCGGCGGCCAGCGCCTCCGCGGACACGCGCCAGCCCTCCTCGGCGTGAGTCGGCACCAGCACCGGCTGTGCCCCCGCCAGGCGTACGAAATTGGCGTTGCAGGGATAGCCGGGGTCCACCAGTAATACTTCGTCCCCGGGTTGCACGACAGGCCAGAGCGCCAATTGAAAGGCGCCGGAAGCCCCCACCGTGATGACAATGCGTTCCGGCGCGACTTCGCAACCATAACGGTGCGCATAGAAGTTGGCGATGGATTCCCGCAAAGCGGGGAGCCCCGTCGCCAGCGTGTAGTGGGTGGCGTCTTCGCGGAGCGCCCGCACCCCGGCCTCGACGATCGGCCCGGCGGTTGGAAAGTCCGGTTCCCCGACCTCCATATGCACCACGTCCCGCCCGGACCGCTCCATGGCCTGCGCCATCGCCATCACTTCCATGACGTGGAATGGCTCTATCAGTGCCATACGCTCGGCGGCGCGGTGGGGCGTCATGCGCGGGTTCGACTCCAGCGGTGGGGGTGCGGTCTGCCCGGGTCTTCCGGTATCTCGGGCCGGTCGTGCTATCCGGCCGAGGCCGGTGTCGCCAGTATAATCGCGCCGCATGACGCAACCCGCTTCCCATCCCGAGCCGGTGCCGATCGACCCGGCGCAAATCGACCGTCTGCTGCCGCAGGTTCAGTGCCGCAAGTGCGGTTTCGACGGCTGTGCCCCTTATGCCGAAGCCATCAGCCGCGGCGAGGCCCCCATCAACCGCTGTCCGCCGGGGGGAGAGGCGACCATCGTGGCGCTGGCCACTCTGCTGAACCGCCCGATGTTGCCGCTCGATGCCTCGCTTCCGGACCATGTGCCCGACCGCATTGCCGTGATCGATGAGGCCGCCTGCATCGGCTGTACGTTGTGCATCAAGGCGTGCCCGACCGATGCCATCATCGGTGCGGCCAAGCGAATGCACGCGGTGTTGACGGCGGAGTGCTCCGGCTGCGAACTCTGTCTGCCCCCTTGTCCCGTGGATTGCATCACCATGGAGGCCGACCCGCGGCCCGGGGATGCGGCGAGTCGCGCCCGGCGCGCCGTGCTCTATCGCGCCCGGGTGCAGGATCGGCCACGTCGCGAGGCGCGCCGCGCGGCACTGCAGCGCCAGCGCCCCCGCCGCACGGCCGCGGCGCAGGACGGCAAATCACCGCTGGTGGCCCTCGCCATGCAGCGTGCCCGGCGGATCAGCGCCGACCGTGCCGGTACCGTTGCGCGCGAGCGCTGACGCCATTGAACAGGGAGAAGCGGCAGGAGATCTTCCGCCGCCTGCGCCAGGCGAATCCCGCTCCCACCACGGAGCTGACCTACGAGTCACCCTT
>JAYZWP010000301.1:0-3539 GCA_036142245.1 Pseudomonadota bacterium
CGGCGTCGCGCCCCTGGTCGAACAGCCAGGCCGCTTCGTACACCTTGAGGCGGGCGCATTCAAGCTCGATGCGCGCTTCGGCGAGAGGAAACTGCAGCCCCTGGTGGGTCGCCAGCGGCGCGCCCCAGACCGAACGCTCCTGGGCGTACTGCACGGCCTTTTTGATCAGGTAGTTGCCGGTGCCGACGTTGATGGCGGAGATCACCAGCCGCTCCGGGTTCAGCACCTTGTAGAGCAGCCGCCAGGCGTTGCCCTCCTCGCCGACCACGTTCTCGACCGGGATCGGGAAGTCGTCGAAGAACACGGCATTGGTGTCCATGTAGTTGGTGCCCATCTTGCGGAACGGGCGGTACTCGATGCGCTCGCTCGGCAGGTCGCCCAGCAGGAGGGAGATGCCGGCCATGCGCTGCTTGTCATCGCGCTGCGCGGTGCGGCAGAGCACGGCGATGCGTTTGGCCACCGCCATGTTGGAGATGAATACCTTCTGCCCCTTGACCAGAAACCGGTCGCCCTCCTTGCGGGCGAAGGTCTTGATGTTGGTGACGTTGGAGCCGGCGTCCGGCTCGGTGAAGGCGCCGGCCCACAGCTCGCCGGCCGCCAGGGCGGGGAGAATTTCCGCCTTCTGCTGCGGCGTGCCGCCGCGGTCGATGAGATATCCGCCGAACACCGGTCCGGAGACGAAGGCGCCGGCCCCGTCGCCGGAACCGACTTCCGCCAGCGCCTCACCGGCGATGCACAAATCCAGCAGGCCGAGACCGCTGCCGCCGTACTCCTCGGGAATGGTGGTGCCCATCAGCCCCTGGTCGGCCAGGACCTGCCAGAACTCCAGCGGGTGGCGGTGCTCCTCGTCGATGCTGTTCCAGTAGGCGTCGTCGAAATCGCCGCCGATCTTGTGGCACAGATCGCGCAGCGCGCGCTGATCCTCGCTATAGTCGAAATCCATCCCCTTCTCCTCGGCTTTTCTTCGCTCCCCGCGCACCTGCCAGAACCACCGCGAACGATCCGGCGGGTGGGTGCGTCGGCTCGGGACACGCCCGGGCGGCCCGCCACTTTAGCAACGGCGCCTGCGCCTGTCAGGGGCGTGCTCCGCGGGCGCTACAATGGGTCCCGACACGGGTCGAGCACCCGGAATAGTTCCGCGGGGACAGAGCCATGGGCGCAACGAGGCGCGAAGTGATCACCGGGGCCCACTGGGGCCTGTTCTATGCGCAGGTCGAGGACGACCGGGTGGTCGGCGTGCGCCCCTTCGAGCGAGACCCCCACCCGTCGCCGCTGATCGAGGCGACGCCGGACCTGGTCCACTCCCCGCTGCGCATCACTCAGCCGATGGTGCGTCGCGGTTACCTCCGGGGCCGCCGTGGCAGCGACACCAGCCGGCGCGGTGCCGATCCCTTCGTGCCGGTGTCCTGGGAGGAGGCGCTGCAGATGATCCACCAGGATCTCGGCAGCCTGTTCCAGGAGCGCGGGAACGAGAGTCTGTTCGC
Organism: Pseudomonadota bacterium; assembly: GCA_036142245.1. Classification (GTDB taxonomy): domain Bacteria; phylum Pseudomonadota; class Gammaproteobacteria; order Immundisolibacterales; family Immundisolibacteraceae; genus JAYZWP01. The sequence continues at coordinate 1,485 of JAYZWP010000301.1, forward strand.
CGGCTCCTACGGCTGGGGCAGCGCCGGCCGGTTTCAGGTGGCACAAAAACAGTTGCACCGCTTCCTCAATCTGGTGGGCGGCTTTGTCAGCCACAAGGGCAACTACAGCGCCGGCGCGGCCACCTATCTGGTGCCGCACATCATCGGCGACCCCTGGATCATTTTCGCCCCGACCGCCTGGCCCAGCATGGAGCAGCACTGCGAGCTGTTCGTCGCCTTCGGCGGAGTGCCGCCCAAGAACATGCAGGCGGATCAGGGCGGCATCGGCGCCCACGAATCCCAGGACTGGCTGGGCCGCTTACACGCCGCCGGGGTACGCTTCGTCAACATCGGCCCGATGGCGGATGATGTCGGCGCGGAATTGAATGCCGAGTGGCACCCCTGCCGCCCCAATACCGACACCGCCATCATGCTGGCACTGTGCCACACCCTGTATGTCGAGGAGTTGTGGGACCGCGCTTTCATCCAGCGTTACACCACCGGTTTCGACCCCTTTCTCGCCTACCTGCTCGGCCAGACCGACGGCGAGGCAAAGGATGCCGACTGGGCCGCCGCCATCAGCGAGCTGCCGGCGGACGAGATCCGCGCCCTGGCGCGGCGCATGGCGGCAGCGCGGACCATGCTCAACGTCTCCCTGTCCATCCAGCGGGCGGACCACGGCGAACAGCCCTACTGGGCCGCCGTGGCCCTGGCCGCCATGCTGGGGCAGATCGGGCTGCCGGGCGGCGGTTTCGGGTTCGGCTATGGTGCCTCGGCGGGGGTCGGCCTGCCGCGCACGCCGGTGCCGGCACCCAACTTCTCCATCGGCGAGAACCCGGTGCGGACCTTCATCCCGGTGGCCCGCATCAGCGACGCGCTGCTGAACCCCGGCGCGCCCTACGCCTTCAACGGTCAGGACTACACTTACCCGGATATCCGCGCCATCTGGTGGGCGGGCGGCAATCCCTTTCACCACCACCAGGATCTGAACAAGCTGCTGCGCGGCTGGCAGCACGCTGAAACCGTCATCGTCAACGAGCCCTGGTGGACGCCCATCGCCCGCCACGCCGATATCGTGCTGCCGGTGACCACCACTCTGGAGCGGGACGACATCGGCAGCGCCAACTTCGCCACCGACCGTTACCTGTTCGCCATGCAGCAGGCGGTCCCGCCCCAGCACCTGTCGCGCAACGAGTACGACATCTTTCGCGACCTCGCCGGATTGTTCGGCGTGGAAGAGGCCTTCTCGGAAGGACGCGACGCCGGCCAGTGGCTGCGCCACTTGTACGACCAGTCCCGCAGCGCCGGCACCCGGATGGGGATCGACCTGCCGGAATTCGACGCCCTGTGGGAACGCGGCGTGCACGAAGTACCGGCGCCGCAGGAAGCGCTGGTCGCCCTGGCCGATTTTCGCGCCGATCCGACCGCCAACCCGCTGCGCACCCCGAGCGGCAAGCTGGAGATTTTTTCCGCGACCATCGACAGCTTCGGCTACGACGACTGCCCCGGCCACCCGGTCTGGCGCGAGCCGGCGGAATGGCTCGGCAGCCCGCTGGCGCGGGAGTATCCGTTGCACCTCATCACCAACCAGCCGCGCGGCCGCCTGCACAGCCAGTTCGACCCCGGCAGGGTCAGTACCGCCGGCAAGGTGGCGGGGCGGGAACCGATCTGGATGAACCCGGAAGACGCCGAGCGGCGCGGCCTTCAGGCGGGCGAGGTGGTGCGGGTCTATAACGACCGCGGTACCTGCCTGGCGGGACTGGTAGTCACCGACCTGATCCGCGAAGGAGTGGTGCAGATCGCCACCGGCGCCTGGTACGACCCGGCGACCCCAGGGGAGATCGGCAGCCTCGACAAACACGGCAACCCGAACGTGCTGACCCTCGACAAGGGCACGTCACGGCTGGGCCAGGGGCCGATTGCCCAGAGCGCTCTGGTCGAGATAGAGAAATTCGAAGGTCCCTTGCCGCCGGTGACCGCGTTTGAACCGCCAGATATTATTTTGCGTTAGAAAAACCCGATAACGTTTCACAGCGCCTTGATTTTTCCGCTGCGGCTTTCCTACTCGCTGAAGCG
>JAYZWP010000302.1:0-5060 GCA_036142245.1 Pseudomonadota bacterium
TTTCATCGCGCAGATCCAGACGCACCTCATGTCCCATCAGTACCAAGGCTTGATGAACAAAACGAAGGCCACAAACCGGGGCGGAACACTGTTTCGCTGACCACTCGTTGTAACCCAGGCAGGTCCAAGCTAAACTTAGCTGTTCCCTTTGCCGCGAAACCTTGAAGTGATCTATGGCTCGTATCGCGGGAATCAATATTCCGGATCAGAAACATACCGTCATCGCTCTGACGGCCATATATGGCATCGGCCCGACCCGTGCGCAGGCTATCTGCGCCCGTGCGGAAATCGACCCGACCAAGAAGGTCGCGGATCTCGATGAGGCGCAACTTGAGAAGGTCAGGCAGGTTGTCGGTGAGTATGAGGTTGAAGGTGACCTTCGTCGCTCTACCGCCATGGACATCAAGCGTCTGATGGATATGGGCTGCTACCGCGGTATGCGTCATCGGCGCGGCTTGCCGTTGCGCGGCCAGCGAACCAAAACCAACGCGCGGACCCGTAAGGGTCCCCGGCGACCCATCAAACGATAAGCCGCAGGTCTTCTCATCATGGCTACACCCAGTCGCTCTCGCAAACGGGCGCGTAAGAATGTTGTCGATGGTGTCGCGCACGTCTGCGCCACCTTTAATAACACGATCGTTACCATCACCGACCGCGCCGGCAACACCCTGTGCTGGAGCACCGCCGGGGCGTGCGGCTTCAAGGGTTCGCGTAAGAGTACGCCCTTCGCTGCGCAGGTTGCCGCGGACAAGGCGGCCAACGAGGCGATCGAGTTCGGCGTCAAGAACCTGGACGTGATCGTCACCGGACCAGGTCCGGGGCGCGACTCGGCAGTGCGGGCCATCAACGGTGCCGGCATCAAAGTGACCAGCATTACGGATGCCACGCCGATTCCGCATAACGGCTGCCGCCCCCCCAAAAAGCGTCGCGTCTGATCCCCGCGGCATCGTAGTTCTTTCGCGTACCGCTCTGGCGTATCACATCCGGAGCTATCCCCAGGCGGCCGGTCGGACCGTCGCCAGAACCAGCGAGGTTGAGAGTAAACCATGCAAGCCTCAGTGACCGAATTCCTGAAACCGCGAATCGTCAAGGTCGAAAAACAGTCGGGCACCCTGTCCCGCATCACTCTGGAACCGCTGGAGCGCGGTTTCGGGCATACCATGGGCAACGCCATCCGGCGGGTGCTCCTTTCCTCCATGCCCGGTAGTGCCATCAGCGAAGTGCAGATCGACGGCGTGTTGCACGAATTCACCACCGTCGAGGGTGTGCAGGAAGACATCATCGAAATCCTGCTCAACATGAAATCGGTTGCGTTGATCAATCACGGTGGAGGTGAGGCCACCCTGACCCTCTCCAAGAAGGGCAAAGGACCGGTTACCGCTGGCGACATCCAAACCGACCACAACATCGAGATCGTCAATCCCGGTCAGCACCTGGCGACCTTGACCGAAGACGGTGAACTGACGGCCACGCTCAAAGTCACTCAGGGACGCGGCTATATTCCCGCCCAGATGGGTGAGGACGTGGATGAGGATCCGACCTCACACGGCCCCATCGGCGTGCTACGGCTCGATGCGCTGTACAGTCCGGTGCGTCAGGTCAGTTACCGGGTCGAGAGCGCTCGCGTCGAGCAGCGCACCGACCTCGACAAGCTGATCATCGAGCTGGAGACCAACGGTACCATCGATCCGGAAGAGGCCATACGACGGGCGGCACGCATCCTGTACGATCAGCTAGAAGTGTTCGTCGACCTGGAGGACACCGCGGATGCCGCGACCAGCGAGCGGAGCCTGGAGGTGGACCCGATCCTGCTGCGTCCCGTCGAGGAACTGGAATTGACGGTACGTTCCGCCAACTGTTTGAAGGCGGAGAACATTCACTACATCGGTGATCTGATTCAACGCTCCGAGATGGATCTGTTGAAGACCCCGAATCTGGGCAAGAAGTCGTTGAACGAAATCAAGGACGTACTGGCGGCGCATGGTCTGTCGTTGGGTATGCGCCTTGAGAACTGGCCGCCGGCGCATCTTGCCGCGGCATCCGAGTGACGGCCTGAGAGCAGACGGGCAGGGAGTTTCCGATGAGACACAGAAAGAGCGGTCGTCAGCTGAATCGCAACGCTTCCCATCGGCAGGCGATGTACCGCAACATGGTTGCATCGCTCGTGGCGCACGAAGTCATTCGCACCACGGTACCGAAAGCCAAGGAGTTGCGGCGGGTAGTCGAGCCGCTGATTACTCGCGCCAAGGCTGATTCGGTCGCCAATCGGCGCGTGGTGTTTTCCCGGGTGCGGGATCGGCAGGTGGTCACCAAGCTGTTTGACGAGTTGGGACCACGCTACCAGCAGCGCCCCGGCGGGTACACACGCATCCTGAAGTGCGGTTTCCGTCCTGGTGACCAGGCGCCGATGGCCTTTATCGAGCTGGTCGATCGACCCCTGGTAGACGATCCAGGCGAGGATTGAACCTCGGTTCTGAGTCTGCGCTATGGTATGCGCCGAACAGTCGTAAATCCTTCGCGGATGACCGGTCGGACGCGGATGCTTGCGTAGCCGAGGAGTGGCAGGCCGCGTGTTCAGGTCTGCGTTCATGATTTTCCTGCTCAGCGACTTCGGGTCCGCCGGGCCTTACCCCGGGTTGATGGAGGCAGCGGTTCGAGCCGCCAATCCGGAGGTCTCCGTCGTCCACCTGATTCATGAACTGCCTGCCTTTCGACCGGGACCGGCCGGTGTACTGGTCGCGGCGCTCGGCACTTCCACCCCGCCCGGATCCGTTCTCGTTTGTGTGGTCGATCCCGGTGTGGGCACTGCGCGTGCGCCGATGGTGCTCGCGGCGGATGGGTGCTGGTACGTCGGGCCGGAGAATGGTCTTTTCGACGTGGTCATCGCCCGTTCCAGTCACACGGAGCGGTGGGTCGTCGATTGGCGTCCGGAGCGGTTGTCAGCGACTTTTCATGGGCGAGACCTGTTCGCGCCCCTTGCCGCACGGATCGCTGCCGGGGGCCGCGCCTGGGGGCATCCACAACCGGACTGGTCGCCACCGGATCACGACGGACACTGTCAGGAAGTCATCTATATCGATCCGTACGGCAATGCCATGACCGGGCTATTCGCCGCCGATTTGCAATCCGCGTCACACCTCATCGCAGGCGGGCGGGAGTTTCGGCCCGTGCGCACCTTCGCCGAGGCCGACCCCGGCGAGCCGGTGTGGTTGGCCAACTCCATCGGACTCGCGGAACTCTGTCTGAACGGCGATGATTGCGCCGCCCGACTCGGACTCAGCCGCGGCGATGCGGTCGCCGTGGCGACTGCGGGTTAATCCAGGCTTACCCCGAGGCCAGGACGGCCGGCTCCGCGAGTTCCAGCAGGGGGCGGAGAAATCGGCCGGTATGGGAGTTGTTCTGCTCCACCAGCGCTTCCGGTGGGCCGCAAAACAGGATCTCACCCCCCTGGTCGCCGCCTTCGGGTCCGAGATCGACGATCCAGTCCGCCGTTTTGATCACATCGAGGTTATGTTCGATCACCACGATGGTATTCCCGTGGTCCCTCAGTTCCAACAGGACTCTCAGCAGCAGTTCCACATCGGTGAAGTGTAGTCCGGTCGTTGGTTCATCGAGAATGTACAGGGTGTTGCCGGTGTCCCGTTTGGACAGTTCCCGGGAAAGTTTCACCCGCTGCGCCTCGCCGCCGGACAGGGTGGTGGCGCTCTGACCCAGGGCGACATATCCGAGGCCGACGTTCTCCAGGGTTTCGAGGCGTCGGTGCACCGCAGGGACTGCCTCGAAGAAGCCTGAAGCCTCTTCGATGGTCATGGCGAGCACGTCGTGGATGCTCTTGCCTTTGTAGAGCACCTCCAGTGTTTCGCGGTTGTACCGCTTTCCTTCGCATTGATCACAGGTGACATAAACATCCGCGAGAAAGTGCATCTCGACGCGGGTCACCCCGTCTCCTTCGCACGCCTCGCAGCGGCCGCCTTTCACGTTGAAGCTGAACCGACCCGGTGAATACCCCCGGGAGCGCGCCTCCGGCGTGGCCGCGAACAGCTCACGGATCGGGGTGAACAACCCGGTGTAGGTGGCCGGATTGGAGCGCGGCGTCCGCCCGATGGGACTTTGGTCGATATTGACCACCTTATCGATGTGCTCCAACCCGTCCAGGTGTTCGTGGGGAGCCGGCGCCTCCCGGGAACCCTGCACTTTCTGAGCAACGGCGCGGTGCAGCGTGTCGTTGATCAAGGTTGATTTCCCGGAGCCGGAAACCCCGGTTACGCAGGTGAACAGTCCTACCGGCAACGCGAGGTCGGCGTGGCGCAGGTTGTTTCCGCTGGCGCCATAGACCCGCAGCCAGCGGTCGGTTGGCGAGGTTCTCTGTCCCGGTAACTCGATCCGGCGTTGCCCGGATAGAAACTGTCCCGTGATCGAGGCCGGCTGCGCCATCACCTCCCGGGGTGTTCCATGTGCGACCACGGCCCCGCCGTGGATGCCCGCACCGGGACCCATGTCGAGGATATGATCCGCGCACCGCATCGCCTCCTCATCGTGTTCGATGACGATAACGGTGTTCCCCAAATCGCGCAGATGGTTCAGCGTTCCCAGCAGGCGCTGGTTGTCCCGCTGGTGCAGTCCGATGGATGGTTCGTCCAGCACATACATGACGCCCACCAGGCCGGCGCCGATCTGGCTGGCCAGACGGATGCGCTGGCTTTCCCCGCCGGAGAGGGTATCCGCGGAGCGTGCCAGCGAGAGGTAGTTCAACCCGACATCGACCAGGAATCCGATTCTGCTGCGGATCTCTCGCAAGATCTTGGCCGCGATTTCCCCGCGCGATCCGATGAGCTCCAGATTCTCGAAGTAGGCCTGCGCCTGGGAGATCGGCAGTGCCGCGATCTGCGGCAGGGTGGTCCCGTCGATGAACACGTGACGCGCCTCCCGGCGCAACCGGGAGCCGCCACACCCGGTACAGGCCCGCGAGTTGAGGTACCGGCCCAGATGGTCGCGCACCGCGTTGGAGTCGGTTTCCCGGTAACGGCGCTCGAAATTGTTCAATACCCCTTCGAATGGCT
>JAYZWP010000303.1:0-4352 GCA_036142245.1 Pseudomonadota bacterium
TTTCGAGTTGGCGCGTCGTGATGATCTGGCGATCCTTGCCCTGCAGGGTCCGGAAGCAGTCCAACGAATCGATGTCCTCACGGGCGGCGCGCTTCGTGTGGCGGAGCTGGCGCGATTCCACGGTGGCTGGTGGTTTGATGACGGATTCGTGGCCCGTACCGGCTACACTGGGGAGGACGGCGTGGAGCTGATGTTGCCCCGGCGGCGTGCTGTGGAGGTCTGGGGGCAGTTGCTGGATACGGGTGTCGCACCCGCGGGATTGGGGGCACGGGATACTCTGCGCCTAGAGGCTGCCCTGAACCTTTACGGGAGCGACATGGACGAGGGAGTGAACCCCTTCGAGTGCGGGCTTGGCTGGACGGTCGCCTGGGAACCGCAGGAGCGCGACTTCATTGGGCGTCAGGCGTTGCAGGCGTGCGTCGAAACCGGTCCACGCCAGACGCGGGTGGGCCTGGTTTCGCGAAACGGTGTCATGCGCGCCGGAATGCGCGTGTTGGCTGGTGGTGTTCCGGCCGGACAGGTAACCAGCGGCGGGTTCGGGCCCACGGTGAACGCCTCCATCGCACTCGCGCGGGTCGATGCCGCCGTGAAGGGTCAGTTGGATGTCGAGATTCGTGGCAAAGTCCGGCCGGTCGAACAGGTACCCCTGCCGTTCGTTCGCGGCGGTCGCAGTCGCGTCCCGTCGGGCTGAAACGGCGGGCAACCAGTGTGGATGGCCGGCGCCGAGCGCGGCGATTCACGGATTCATCAGGAGGGACTCAGGTGTCCGAGATACCGGCTGAGCTACGGTTTACCGCCAGTCACGAGTGGGTGCGCGACGCATCGGACGGCTGTCTGCTGGTTGGCATAACCGACCATGCGCAGGAATTGCTCGGGGATCTGGTGTTTGTCGAGTTGCCGGAGGTCGGCAAGCACTTTTCGGCACGCGAGGAGTGCTGTGTGGTGGAATCGGTCAAGGCCGCGGCGGATGTCTACTGCCCCGTGGCCGGGTGCATCGAGGCGGTGAATGAAGCCCTCCAGGATGCCCCGGAACTGATCAACGGCGATCCCTACGGCGACGGCTGGTTGTTCCGGCTCAAGCCCGATGACGCGGCGGCGGTCTCGACTCTGTTGGACGCGGCCGGGTACCGTGCCAGCACGGGCACGGACGAAGGCTGATTCGGGCGCGCCCCGCTGATGCCCTTCATTCCCCATACCGAGGCGGAAGTTGCCGAGATGCTGGCGGCGATCGGAGTCGATCGGCTGGAGGCTCTGTTCGACGAGATCCCGGCGGCGCTGCGCGTGGGCGGGCTCGAAGATCTGCCGACATCTCTCGGGGAGCTGGAGGTGACCCGTCTGATGGCCGGCCGGGCGGAAGCGGATCGTAACCCGGTCTGTTTTCTCGGGGCAGGTGCCTACGAACACCACATCCCTGCTGCGGTGTGGGAGTTGGTGACCCGGGGCGAGTACTACTCGGCGTACACCCCGTATCAGGCGGAGGCGAGCCAGGGCACCCTGCAACTGCTGTACGAATTCCAGACCATGATCTGCCGCCTGCTGGCGATGGATGTCGCCAACGCGTCCCTGTACGAGGGGGCCAGCGCCCTGGCTGAGGCGGTGCTGATGGCGGCACGCGTTAATAAAGTTGCTCGTGATCGACGGTGCGTGCTGATCCCCCGTACCGTCCATCCCCGCTACCGGGAAACGGTACGGACCATCGTTTCGGCACAGGACGTGGAGATCACCGAGCTGAGCTTCGATCCGCAGGGCCGGACTGCGCTCGACGAGCTCGAGCGTGCCGCGTCCAGCGCCTTCGCCCTGGTGATTCCGCAACCCAACTTCTTCGGGTGTCTGGAGGCGGTGGACACTCTGACCGATGTCGCCCGGCAGAATAGCTTGACGGTGATCGGCGTGGTCAACCCGGTCGCCATGGCGCTCTTGAAGCCTCCGGGGCAGTGGGGCGGTGAAGGGGTCGACATTGTATGTGGGGAAGGCCAACCGCTCGGGGTTCCCTTGGCTGCGGGGGGGCCATACTTCGGATTCATGGCCTGTCGCGCCGGGTTGGGACGGCAGATGCCCGGGCGAATCGTGGGCCGTACCCTGGACCGGAAGGGAAACGCCGCCTTTACCCTGACGCTGCAGGCGCGGGAGCAGCACATCCGTCGCGCCAAGGCGACTTCCAACATCTGTACCAATCAGGGGTTGCTTACGACGGCGGCGACCATTTACATGGCGGTGATGGGGCGCGCCGGTCTGACCGATGTCGCGCGGCGCTCCCATCAGCGCTTGGGCGAGCTGGTGAATCGCCTGACGGGGCTGTCTGGTGTCACGCGCCGTTTTCCCGGGCCGGTCTTCAACGAATCGGTGCTGGCCCTGCCCCGACCGGCTGCGTCGCTGCTTAAGCCGTTGCTCCGCGCCGGTATTCTCGGCGGGTACGATCTGTCGTCGGATTATCCGGACCTTGGTGACGCGCTGCTGGTTTGTACGACCGAAATGCGCTGCGCCGCCGAGCTGGATCGCTATCACGAGGTCTTGGCCCAGGCACTGGCGACGGATTGAACCCCGGGCGGTCGCCGTGTCTCGGGGAGACGACGAAACAACGTCGAGGAGGTGAGGGGTGAGCGACAGCACGATCGGTGTGCCCGGGGGCATCTCTTTTCTCGACAGCGTCAATGCCATGGCTCAACGGGCGGCCGCCGCCATGGGGCTGGACCCTGACATCGCCAATGCCATCATTCAGCCGGAATCGACGCTGAAGGTGACTTTCCCGGTGATGATCGACGACAAGGTCGAGATGTTCACCGGTTGGCGCAGTGTTCACAGTATTCATCGTCTCCCGGCCAAAGGCGGTATTCGTTACGCCGCCGTCGCCGATCAGGACGAGGTGGAGGCGCTCGCGGCCTTGATGACCTTCAAGTGCGCGATCGTCGACGTTCCCTTCGGTGGTTCCAAAGGCGGCCTGCAGATCGACCCGGCGAAATACAACCGCGAGCAGCTCGAGCGCATCACGCGGCGTTTCGCACGGGAACTGGCGCGCAAGGGCTTCCTCAGTCCGGCAACCAACGTCCCGGCCCCGGACATGGGTACGGGACAGCGGGAAATGGCCTGGATCGCGGACACCTACAAGCATCTTTACCCGGAAGACATCAACTACCTGGCGTGTGTGACCGGTAAGCCGGTTCACCATGGCGGGATTCGCGGGCGTATCGAGGCCACCGGCCGGGGGGTGCAGTACGCCATACGAGAGTTTTTCCGCCACGCCGATGACGTCAAACGGGCCGGACTCACCGGCGGCATTGGTGATCAGCGTATCGTGATCCAGGGTTTGGGTAACGTCGGATACCATGCAGCGAAATTCTTGCAGGAGGAGGACGGCGCGCGGATCATCGCCGTCATCGAGCACGATGGTGCCCTGGTCAATGAGCACGGACTGGTGATACAGGACGTGTACGAGCATCGCGTGGCGACCCGGGGGGTGAAGGATTTTCCGGGCGCGCGTTACATTCCAGAGGGACTCGACGTGCTGGAAATCGACTGCGACATCCTCATACCCGCGGCCCTGGAAGGGCAGATCAACGCGCATAACGCTGCCCGCGTCAATGCCTCACTCATCGTTGAGGCGGCCAACGGCCCGGTCACCTACGAGGCCGATGCGATCCTGCGCGAGCGCGGCATAGCGATTCTTCCGGACGCCTACGTCAACGCCGGCGGCGTTGTGGTTTCCTACTTCGAATGGATTCGCAATCTGTCCCACATCCGCTTCGGGCGGATGGAGCGGCGTTTCGACGAAGCGCGGGGACAGCACATCGTCTCAGCGCTGGAGGCGATGACCGGCGAGCAGGTGCCGGAGTGGATGGGAAGCGCCATCGTGCGGGGTGCCGATGAGATTGATCTGGTCCGTTCAGGGCTGGACGACACCATGCGCAATGCTTTTCAGGAGATCCGGGAACGGTTCTGGTCCGATGACGCAGTGTCGGACTATCGACTCGCCGCCTACATCATCGCCATGGAGAAGATTTCCCGCAGTTACATCGACATCGGCATCTACTGATTCGAGGTGCGCCGTTGCCGCTTCTCACCAAGCACCGTCGCACGCATCGGCGCGACGTCAGCGGGCTGGCTAGGTGGGGCTGGCTAGGTGGGCGGGGAATTGACCGCGTGGCAGGCGGCCGCGCGTCGTCAGCCGAAGCTGCGCCGCTTCTTGCCGCCGCCCTGGCGGGCCTTCATCCGCGGGTTGCTCTTGCAGATGACGTACAGACGGCCGCGGCGGCGCACCACCTGGCAGTCGGCATGGCGTTTCTTTGCCGTTTTCAGGGAAGAAAGAACTTTCACGAGGTGTTACCTTAGGATCGATGGGTCGTTCAGCTACTGTC
>JAYZWP010000304.1:0-10140 GCA_036142245.1 Pseudomonadota bacterium
TCAGCTCCTGTGAGTTGATGTCGCGTACCGCGCTGGAATTCGTGCTGCGGCACGTCGGGGGAGCGCGGGACCCGCTGGACGCACCCCACGACTGGTACCTGCTGGTGGAGGCAACCAGTTCTATGTCCGGGGACGGCCTGGAGCCGGCACTGCTTGCGATGCTCGAGGCTTCCCTGCAGAGCGGTGTGATTGTCGATGCCGTGGTCGCCAGCAGCCTGGCGCAGCGCCAAGCCCTGTGGCATCTGCGGGAGTGCATGTCCGATGCGCAAAAGGGGGAGGGGGCCAGCATCAAGCACGATGTCGCGGTTCCCGTGGACAGGGTGCCGCAGCTCATCGCGCGCGGCATCGCGGCGGTCACGGCCGCGCTGCCGGGTATCCGCCCCTGCCCCTTCGGGCACCTCGGCGACGGCAACATCCATTTCAACCTGACCCGCCCGGAGGGCATGGATAATGCGGCCTTCCTCGCCCCGTGGGGACGGTTTAACGCGTTGATTCACGACATCGTTGCTGATCTGGGCGGCTCCATTTCCGCGGAGCACGGCATCGGTCAACTCAAGGTCGACGAACTGGGACGCTACAAGTCGCCCGTCGCCCTGGATCTGATGCGCGCGCTCAAGAAGACCCTCGACCCGGACAACCTCATGAACCCCGGCAAGGTGGTTTCCTCGCCCTATTTGGAGGAGTAGTAAACAACCGGCTTGGTGCCCCGTTCCGGCAGGCGCACTTCTCCCTTCTGTTCACGCACCTTGCGCGACACCGTGCTGTCCGGGTCGTTCAGGTCACCGAAAAAAGTGGCTTCGTAGACGCATGCCTCGACACAGGCCGGTTGCTTGCCCTGGTCGATGCGGTGGGTGCAGAGGTTGCACTTCTCCATCACCCCCTCTTTTTCGTTGATCTCGATAACGCCGTAGGGGCATGCCCAGGTGCACTTCTTGCAGCCCAGACCGATGCAGTCGTCCCGTTCCAGCACCACGATGCCGTCATCGCGGCGGGTAATGGCATCGGCCGGGCAGACCTCCATGCAGGGGGCCTCCTTGCAGTGCATGCAGAGTGTCGGTTCCCAGCGCATTTCCAGGTTGGGGTAGACGCCGGACGGGGTGTCCGCGTGACAGCCGCCGAGGGTCTTGACCTCGTGCCAGGCGATGCTTTCGTCGACCGCATTCTCGATGCGGCAGGCGACGCTGCAGGCGTGGCAGCCGATGCAGCGCTCGAGGTCGTAGATGATGCCGTACTGTGTTGCCATGTTTATGCCCCTGCTACCGTTTCGACCTGTGCCATGCAGTCGAACAACTGGTCCGCAATGCCGTAGGGCGTGAGACCCGGGGAGGGTGCCTGTTCGGCGTAATCCTTGTACATCTCCCAGAACACCTGAAACGCTGGGTTGATCATGCTCTCATCCGGCGCGCAGACCGGTTTAAGCAGGTTCTGGTAGTGGCCACCGGCGAAATCTTTCGGCCACCAGCCGTGCTCCACCCAGACGGTGCCGGGTCGCATTGCCTCGGTCAGAATCGCCTTGAGACGCACTTCGCCGCGGTCGTTGAACACGCGCACCAGGTCATCGTCCTTGATGCCGCGGGGTTTGGCGTCCAGCGGATTCATGCGCAGCAGCGGTTCCGGGCAGAGGGTCTTGGTGGTGCTGAAGTAGGACTGGCTCTGGTTCACGTATTTGCGCCGGCCGGTGAAGAATTGCAGCGGGTACTTTTGCGCCAGTTTTGAATGCTTGCCCTCGGGTGGATCGAGGTGAGTGGGCAGTTCCTGACCGATCTCCTTGAGATACTCGGCGTAGAACTCGATGCGCCCGGAACGGGTGTCGAACTTTTTGTCGGCATAACCGATGATCGGCTCGGTCGGCCCCGGGGTACGGACCATACCGTCGTTGGCGCGCAGTTGCTCAAGGGTGACGCCGCCCTGGCTGGGGTGGTCCAGCATCAGTTCCAGCCACTCATCCTGGGATTTGTCAAAGAACTCGCCCAGACCAAGACGCTGCGCCAGCTCGGTGCAGATTTCCAGGTCGGTGCGTGCTTCACCCTCGGGTTCAATGGCCTGCTCTGAAAGGATGGTGCAACCGAGCCCGGTGTAGAGATCTTCGCGCTCGAATATGGTGGCCCCGGGCAGCACGATATCGGCGTATTCTGAGGTCCAGGAGTTGACGATATCCACCGCCACCACCAGGTCCAGTTGCGGCAGGATGTCGTTGATCCAGGTGTTGGCGTTGGGCTGGGTATTGAGCGGATTGGCGGCGAACAGCAGCCACGCCTTGATCGGCCACGGATCCTGCCGCGCGATGGCGCCATAACCGGTGCTGATATGCAGGCGCTTGCTGCGCCGCTCGTCGGCGGCGTAGAGCGGATCGCCGTTCAGGAAAGGCGCATAGGCACGGCACCAGCCACTGGCGCCGCCGCCGGACTTGCCGACGTTGCCGGTCACCGCCGCCAGCGCCATGATGGCACGGCAGTTCAGGTCGCCGTAAAAGGTGCGTGCTACACCAAAGCCGAGCTTGATCGCAGCGGCCCCGGCGTCGGCGTATTCCCGGGCAAAGGCGCGGATTTTTTCGGCAGGCAACTGGCAGATGTCGGTGGCGCGCTCGGGAACGTATTCAGCCGCTCTTTCGGCCAGCAGGTCGAACGCTGTTCGGCAGGGGGTACCCGCGGCATCGAAGTTGCCGCGCAGCGCCGGTGTAACGCCATTCAGTTTCTGCGTATTGGGCGGCATGGCGACCGGACGGCCTGCCGCCGCGTCCCACACGACGTAGTTCTCCGCGTTGCCGTCAGCGGCGATGTCACTCTCCCGCAGGAACTGGCCGTTGTCGTTACGCACCAGGAAGGGGGCGACCGTGTGGTGGGCAACGTATTCGGCGTCGAACCGTTCCTCGTCGAGGATGACGTGCAGCATCGCCAGGGCCAGTGCCGCGTCGGTGCGTGATTCCACCGGTATCCATTCGCTGGCCAGTGCTGCCGTGGCATCGTAGGTGGGGCTTACGACCACCACCTTGGTACCCTGCTGTTTGGCGCGCATGGCATGGTTGAAGTCGCGCATCGCCGACTCCGCCATGTTTTCGCCCCATATAACCAGCAGGTCGGAATTGACCCAGTCGGCGGCGTCGTTGCCGCCGCCGAAAAAGAAGCCATAGTTCACCAGCCCGGCACAGAAGGGACCGCCGTCCACCGTCCAGCCAACGATGTCGGTACAACCCAGCAGATTGCCCAGGCGCGTGGTGGCACCGCCCGCGTTCAGCCCACCGATCGGGACCGCGCTGCTGCCGGAGCTGCTCATCAGCACCGCTTCGGGTCCGTATTCGGCCTGGATCTGTTTGATCTGAGCCGCGACCGTATCCAGCGCCTCATCCCACGAGATGCGCTGCCATTTTCCCTCGCCGCGCTTACCTACCCGCTTTTTCGGGTAGAGCAGCCGGTTGGGCAGATAGGGGAGCTGGTGTGCGCCGATGCCGCGCAGACAGGCGTGGGTATTCTCCGGCGAGCCCGGTATGGGCGCCGCCTCGATTCGTTTGATGCGCCCATCCGCCACCTCGACGCTGAGCGGGCAGTTCTGGTGGCATCCCATGCCCGGGCAGGCTACCGTGTAGTAGTCGCTGACAGATGTCTCAGAGGCGGAGTAATCCTGCGAAATCACCCCGCCTTGCGGCGCTCCGGCGGATTGATCTGTTCTGTCCATGGCTTGCTCCTGTCAGGTTGTTCTGCCAAGCAGGCGGCGGCTTGGGTTGACTCAGGGTTTGACGATAACGCCCAGGGGATCTCCTGTTTTCTCGATTACCGTCATGATGGCTTCGTTGGCCTGTTCCAGCGGGAACTCGTGGGTCACGAACTGGCTGAAGTCCACGACCCCGGAACGCATCAGCTCCACGATGCGGTCGAAATTACCGCGGCCGAAACCCACCGAGCCGGTGACCTCGACCTCCATCAGCATGAAAAGCTGGTAGGGAAGATGCAGCGCGTCCGTTACGCCGCCGATCAGCGCCGCCCGCCCTCCCTTGCGCAGGGTGAACAGACAGGCCTGGGTCAGTTCGCTCCCCATGGCCGGCAGGCAATCGACGTAACAGTCGGCCCCGAGGCCGCCGGTCAGCTCCCGAATCCGGGTCAGCTCGGGGTCGTCGCGCGTGGAGAGCGGGACCACCGTTTGCGGGTTGATTTTGCGGATCCGTTCCAGGCGCTGCGGATCCCGGGCGACGGCGATGATCTTTCCGGCGCCCAACGCATTGGCGGCCATCACGGCGCAGGTTCCCAGCGCGCCGCTGGCGCCACTGATGACAATGGTTTCGCCTGGTTTCAACCGGGTGCGTTCGACCCCTTTCAGGGATACGCCGAGGAAGGCGAGTTTGGCCGCTTGTTCAAACGGCAGGTCATCGGGGAGGTGCCGCACGTTGTTGCCGGGGATTTTCATGTACTCGGCAAAACCGCCGTTGCCGTATACCTGAAAAATCTCCGCCCCCTGCGGCTGGAAGTGGGTCATGCCCATGACCCCGTAGGCGGCGCAATAGTGTTCGGTACCGGCGTGGCAGAACTGACAATTACCGCAGGCGATGGAGGGGTCGACGAAGATCCGGTCCCCCTCCTTGACACCGCGCACGCCCGCTCCGACCTGCGCCACCACGCCCGCCGGTTCGTGGCCGATGGTGAGCGGCAGCAGGTTCAGCGGCAACTTGCCCTGCATGAGCATGTAGTCACCATCCTGGGTGCCGCAGGCGGCGATGCGCACCAGAACATCGTTGGCACCGATGTCCGGAATCGGAATTTCCTGTACCTGCAATTCCGAGCCGCATTCGAGCAGACGGGCAGCGCGCATTGACTCTGGCATGGTCAACTCCTCCTCCACCGCGCAATGGCGCAGCTTATCTCCCCCGCCGGCTGGGGGTAAAGCGGCGCGGGCACGGCACCGCCCGAGATTGACCCGGTCCGGCTCAGCGCAGCACGAAGCTTATGGTGTGGTCCTGTTCGCCGAGTTCGAAGCTGGACTTCTCGAAACCCGGTTTCGCCAGAGCGACCTCGCCGCTGTTGCCGACATCCTCGGTCGGCATGCCCATGAAGTTCGCGTCGAGCTTGCCGTTCTCGTTGGCGTCGTGGTACGCGCCCACGGCGTAGGTTCCCGGCGCCAGTCCGGTGAAGGTCGCCGCGACGCCGTCCTCGCTGGCCGGCAGCCGAATCTCCTGATCCGCGGTGCCATCGGGAAACTGCGCCGGGTCGGTGAACAGCTGCACCAGAACCGTGCCGTCAGCGCTTTTGATTCCCGTAAGCTGAACCGTGAGGTCCGCCGCCTGAATACCAGTGGACAGCGTCAGAAGGGCTGCCGCGAGCCCGATGCCTTGCTTCATCGTGATCTCCCCCGAGTTTTGTTCCAGGCACGTCAGACGATCCAACTATCCGTGCCGCGCGATTGAATCGTACGCTGACTCTAGTGGAAATCGGGGGCAGGTCAAACCGACGTCGATTGCTACTTCCGCCGATTTGAGCGTGCGTCAGCCACGGGTTGGGGACCGGGCGGTAACGGGCGAGAGCCGGTGCCGGCGACATCGGCGAGGGTGTAGCGATCCGCCACCTCCAGGAAGGCCGTCAGGCCGGCGCGCAGGACGCCCTGCAGACCGCATTGCTCGACAATCCGGCAGCGGCAGGCGTCGCCCATGCACTCGACCAGGTCAAGGCGCTGTTCCGCACGCTGAAAGACCTCGCCGACGTTGATCTGCCGCGGATCCTGACGCAACGCGATTCCCCCCCCTTTGCCGCGGCTCGTGGTGACGTAGTCGTTTTTGCCGAGCCAATGAACCACCTTGACCAGATGGTTGCGGGAAATGTCGAAGTATCCGTGCAGCTGATCGATGGTCGTTCGCTCTTCGCGATGTTGCGCGAGATAGATCAACACACGGAAGCAGTAGTCGGTGAAATAGGTCAGCTGCATGGGGGTTGAGTCCGGACGGTCGACATTGGCAGGCCATTACCCGGGGGGGGAATCGGTCGCCAAATGATGTATGTCAAGTCTATCTTTTATCGATCCGGGTAGTTTTCACTGTGAAAAGCGAGCAAGCAATTTGTCTGTCGAAGACACAGTAAAGGAGAGGCCTGAATGTTCTGTTATCAGTGTGAACAAACCACCCGGAAACGGTCCGGCGATGGGTGTCGCAACAGTGTCGGTACCTGCGGCAAGGATGCCCTGACTGCGGATCTGCAGGATCTGCTGATCTATCTGGTCAAGGGTATCTCGCAGTACGCCCATCGCGCGCGGCCGCTCGGCGTGGTGCATCCACCGGCAGATCGCTTCGTCCTCGATGCGCTGTTTACCACCTTGACCAACGTCAACTTCGATCCCGACAGATTTGTCGCTCTCGTTCATGAAGCCGCCGGCTTTCGCGACCAACTGCGCGCGAGCTACGAGGCAGCCTGCGCGGCACAGGGCATCACCGCCGAGACGCCGGTCGGCCCCGCGACCTGCGTGCCGGGCAGGGAACTGGAGCGGTTGCAGCAGCAGGCCGCCGAGGGCGCGATTACCGTCGGGCTGGAGACAGTGGGCGCGGACGTGGTGGGGCTGCGTTCACTGGTGCTATACGGAGTGAAGGGCGTTGCCGCCTATGCCCACCACGCGATGTGTCTGGGGCGGCAGAGCGACGAGGTGTTTGCCAGGATTCATGACCTGCTGAGCTTTCTGGCAGACAATCCGGCCGACATCGACCAATTGCTTAACCGGGCGCTGAGCGTCGGCGAGCTGAATCTGCAAGTGATGCAGATGCTGGACGCGGGCAGTACGACACGGTTCGGTCACCCGGAAATCACCCGGGTGAAAGTTGATCCCCTGAAGGGGCGCGCCATCCTGGTCAGCGGCCATGATCTGCTCGACTTGGAGAATATCCTCCAACAGACCGAAGGAACGGGTATTAACGTCTATACCCACGGCGAGCTGCTGCCTGCCCACGCTTACCCCGGGTTGAAGAAGTATCCGCATCTGGCCGGCAATTACGGCGGCGCCGGGCAGGACCAGCAGCGCGAGTTTGCCGAGTTCCCCGGTCCGGTGGTTATGACCTCGAATTGCCTCATCGAGCCGGCAGAGAGTTATCGGGATCGGCTCTTTACCCGTGGCCCGGTCGGCTGGCCCGGCATCACCCATATTGAGGATTCGGATTACTCCGCCGTAATCGCTGCCGCTCGGGTCGCCACAGGCTTTACAGAGGATGGACCGGGCCGCGAGATCACCACCGGGTTCGCCCACAACACCGTGCTGGGGGTCGCGGATAAGGTGGTTGGCGCCGTCAAGAACGGTGATATCGGACACTTTTTCGTCATCGGCGGGTGCGATGGCGCCAAACCGGGCCGTAACTACTTCACCGATGTGGCCGAGGCGGTGCCGGCGGACGGCGTCATTCTGACCCTGGGTTGTGCCAAGTACCGTTTCAACGACCACGATTTCGGCGCTATCGATGGCATTCCGCGGCTGCTGGACGTCGGGCAGTGCAACGACTCCTACTCCGCCGTCCAGATTGCCCTGGCGCTGGCGGATGCTTTTGACTGCGGTGTGAATGATCTGCCTTTGTCGCTCGTCATTTCCTGGTTGGAGCAGAAGGCCGTTGCCGTGTTGCTCACCCTGCTGTATCTGGGCATCAGGGACATTCGGCTTGGCCCGGATCTGCCAGCGTTCGTTACACCGGCGGTTCTGCAGGTTCTGTCCGACAAGTTCAATCTGATGGGCATCGGCGACCCGCGGGAGGATATGCAGCAGATGCTCAAGGCGTCGTGAGATGGGTGAGCCGCGACAGGGAGGTCGCGGCTGGGGTTGGATCAAAGCCCGGTACGCTGCGCCATGGATGGCTACTGTGCAGTCATCAAGCGCGCGCATATTTTGGCGATCTTGGTCGACATCGCCGACCGGGGGGCGCCGATTCAAGCCAACCGAACGCTGGCATGGATTCGCCGGTTCTTTAGTCTGGCGGCGCTGGACATTATGGGCGCCGATCCCACCATCGCCGCCGCGCGCCTGGTGTGGAACTGGGCCGAACGGGGCCGACTGGACCGCTTTAGCGTGCGCGAAGCCTTCAACGCCCTACGCGGCACCTTCCCCCGAGTCGCCATGCTGCGCGAAGCCCTGAGGGCGCTGGAAGAACGCGGCTATCTGGAGGTGATCGAACCGCCGCGAGACGGACCGGGCCGCCCGCCCTCGCCCCTGGTGCGGGTGCGGCCGGAGATTGCGAGGGGGTGGCGATGAGCTGGCGCGAAACCCTCGGTGTTCCCGCTTCAACCGAAACACCCTGTCCGCACAATTCGCAGAATACGCAGAACCCCCCCGAACCGGGTAATTGTGCGGATATTGCGGATTCTGCGTATCGGGACAGCGTGTCAGTTTGCGAACTTCGCGCCCTGGCTGGCGATGATTGGGGGTATCTTGAAGCACACCCCGATGCCATGAAGGCTTTTCGGTTTGCGGATGAGACGAGATTGATGCGCGAGCGTGGTCAGGTACCCCACTGGTACACCCAACGCGTAACCTGTAGGCGCTGTGGCCCCCTTTTGGTTATGGGAAGGCTCCCCGGAGACCGTTGAGGGCTGTCCTTGGTGTTTGGTACGGGCTGGAGGTGGCGTCATTCCAAGCGCGTTGACGTAATAATTTGGTTCCTGCCCAAACTAGGCTACAAACCACGAGTTTCATTGAGGCGGTTCCCTAATGCTTGGGCGAAGTAATCCCCGCGGCAACCAGCAGCGATTCCACCGTAGGCAATGGCGGGGGCCGTTCCGTTACGGTTTGCTCCACCCGCTGCGGCGCCATCAGCCCACACACCTTAGCGAGCCGTTCTGCGGCTGAACTCAACGCATTAGCTGCGGCCGCTTTGTTGCCCTCTTCTGCCGCTTCCTGGGCAATCGCCATCGCTTGCCTCAGCGCAGAAACGATTTCCTCCAGCGTCACTTCAGCACGCTCAGCTAACGCCTCCTGGTGATCCTTAATCGCCAAACCAACCTCATCATCCTTAAGCAGCCGGTAACCTGTCGTATGGGCAGAACGGACAGCGTACCCCGCGCGAATAGCCGCCTGGGTCGCGTTCAGATCGACCGCATATTCCTTGGCAAATGGTGCTCGTTTGATGTTCAAGCTGACACATAAGGGAGTGATGAAAATACTGTATAAGTCTACAGTATTCAAATGCACCAGTCCTTCAGTCCCCACCTTACCGACGACCAGCAGGAAGCATACGAAGAGCGTTCCGCCATCATGGAATATGACGGCGAGCTACCGAGGAAGGAGGCGGAACGCCTAGCTTGGCAGATCGTGAACCGGGAGTTGCTGGAGCGGTGGGGGATTGGATTCGAGCAGTGTTATGGCTTAAAGGAAACCCAATTGTGAACGCAAGCTTTCAAAACCCCACATACCGCTGACCATTGCAATCCCTAGAAGAAAAAGGGTGAATAAGCTTGGTTCAGGAGCCTGCACAAGCAAGAAAGCATGACGCTCACCATCCGCAGTAACTCCCTCTCCGGTAATATATCGCCCATGAGGACTTATGCCATTAGCAATCTTTAAATACTGCCAACCACTTAAATCCGTAACCAAATCATTCAGGTTAAGTGTTCCAAAGGCCTCACTCCAGAGAAATGCATTTTGATCACCAACGTCAGTACGAGAAAAGCCAACTGCATGCCCCACATTATTCAAATCCCGGGAATTCGTTCCTCCTCCACCCAAATCGCCCAGTTCAGTTATATCTCCCGTGGAAATATCAAATAACTTATTACGACCTAAAATTAATCCTGAATCATTAATCGACTCTACAAAGCCATCAAGGCCAAGTTCACTTAGATTTCTCATTCCATTTTCTTCATCCCAAAGAAATGAAATCTGTTCGCCGGAGGCGGTATGCGAATAACCAATAACCTGGTCTAGATTGTTAACATCAACTGCATTAGAACTATTTCCACCAAGAGTGCCTAGATCAATGGGTGCTGTCTTATTTCTCCACAAAACTGCATGTATTTGAGTTCCTACCTTGGAACTTCCTACTACATTCCCTTTGTCATTTATTGCATGCGCGCTAGAAGAAGCTAAATGCGGAAGTGCCTCAATGGCGACTGTTAACGGACTGTTGTCATCTCCTGAGATAAATGCATAATCGCCTATAGGCATAGGGGGAGGGTGGCCATTGTATATAGCGTCCCC
>JAYZWP010000305.1:0-9133 GCA_036142245.1 Pseudomonadota bacterium
TCGCAATGCGTGCCGTGATGAACTGATTGCTGTCGTCGGGCTCGCCGAAGAAATCCGCGGCCGGCGCATCGAGATCGGCGACAGGAAACAGGATCGGTCCGCCGGTTGCGACATATTCAAACCCGTCAGCGTCCTTCTCGTCGCGATAAACCCCGTTGAAACGCATCAGGCCAATGTTGACGTTGTCCAGCGTTCCGATGAGCTGGTTCATCGCATCCTGCATGTTACGTAGACGGCTTTTGCCGGTACCCTCTACCTGCTGTTTCATACTGTCGGAGGTATCCAGCACCATCAGAATGTTCGGTTTGATGGTGTTGTTACCGAAGCCGGCCCCGAAATAGATCTCCGTGTCATCCGCGCGCACGACGCTGTCCGCGCCACAGATCATCACCAACACCGCGATACAGAAGCCCCAGATCGTGGACCGTGATTTCATGGCTTTTGTCCTTGTATGTCGCATTGACGGAACCCTTCCTCTTAACCGGCCTTAGGTGCAATCTGATACGCACCGGCATTGATTGTGGTGGTCGCGCCCGCGCCAGCCTCACCCGTGGCACTCATCTCGAAGTGGGCGGCGGAGAAGCTGGTAACGCTGTAACCGGAGCCGCGGGGCGGGTTGGTCCACTGACGGAAATTCGTCCTGACTTCGCCGTGGGCGTCGTAAACTCCAAAATCATTGATGTTGTTCACCTTCTCGACCGCCAGGTCGAACATGGTGGAATCGGCAAAGGTATCGGCGATGCCGCTCTCGGCGGTTTGGAAGGCACGGTGCGCCTCCTGGGTGTTATTGGCCATCTTCTCTTCGATATTGGCGGTGTTGAGCGCAGTCACCGCCAGAAACGTCAGCACCACGAGCAACACCAGAGACACCACCAGAATGGCGCCACGCTGCTGCCGTGATTGGGCGGGAGATATTGACGACACGCGGTAGAGGGGTGCGATACCGCCATCGAAACTGCGGATCATTGCGGGTTCCTCAACTGAACGGTGGCGGTAAAGACGCGGCGGCGACGCCGATCGTTCGGAACGGCGACGTTTGGCAGATCATTGATGTCGATCAGGGCAGGCCCGAAATCGTCGGTCGCCGTCCCCATCGGGTCGATGGTGCGGGCCACCAGCCCGATGCGAACCGCCCTGACATCGAGCCAATTCCCTCCGCCGGTCTCGACGTCCTGCGCCGTACGGTAGACATCCGGCACGTCATCACCGTCGGTATCCAGACCATAGGTAAGTTGCAACTGCTCAATGCCTTCCACCATTTCGTTGCCGATATAGGTAAGCGCATTCGTGCTGGGGTCCCGAGCGAGACCGATGCGGTAGAGCGAGGGTCCGTTATCGCCTTCACCGATGAAATAACGCACGGAGGTCAACTTCATGATGAAAGCGTTTTCCTTATAAGTCTTTGAAAAACAGTGGGAATTGGCCCCAGGACATCCCGGGACGCCATTGTTGAAGTTTCCCGGGGAACCCGCCCCGGTGTTGTGCACCACATTGCTCTGGCTGCCCGTGGTCTGAAGATTGGTTATCTGGAAGATGTCCGCCTTGTCGCAGTCGGTCACCGCGATGATTTCACCGATTTCAAGATCGGCTCCCGCCGTCACTTTTAACGCACCGGAAGGTTGCACGGCATAGGGTTCCTCAACAGTAATGGACGTATCCGGCACCATGTAGCGCAGACTGATCATGTCGGTGCCGCCTACCACGTCGATATTCGGAGTCACGCTGGTGATGGTCGTCGGCAGGTCGATCGTCAGCCCGGACGGATACCACTGCGAGTAGTCACCGTGGTCGACGGCATCAATCGGAAAGCGGGTATCGAACAACGAGGAATCGTTCCCGACCACGTGGTTGGTCACCTCGCTGATGGAATCGACGCAACCGAAATAGCCGGCCATCCGGATATCCCGCATCAGCATCTCCATGGCGAAGCGGGCGTTTTCCTGCAAACGTGCCAGATCATCCTGCACCTCGTAGGTGCTTTTGCTGTTGACCAGCAATGCGATGGCCGCAGCGGAGAGGATGGTGCCGATCACGATCGCGACCATCACCTCGATGAGCGTGAATCCCTTCTGGACCGTTTGCCTCTTCATCGACATGGGCTGCACCTTCACTAGTTGATTACCACGGTCCAGGACTGCGTGAAGGTCCGCCAGGTGGCCGGATCGTCGTTCTCGGCTGAACGATTGATCCAGCTGATATCGATATCGAACTGCCCGGAATCGTCCGGGTTCTCGTCCACTACCGCTGACCCCCCGGGCAAGCTCGCCTTGACGGCATCGTGCCAGCAGACGCGCTCGTTCAGCGGGCTGACGTTCACCGGATCGCAGGCCGTCAGGTCGTCGGGATCGGGATCGGCGCCCTGGTAGAGCAGCACGTTGCCGGCATCCGCACGCATCCGGTCCATCATGTCGTAGGCTAGGATCGACGCCTGGGTACGCACATAGGCGTCATGGTTCGAGCGCAACGATTGCCCCATCATCCCGGCGAGACCGAGCAAGCCCACGGAAAAGATGAACAGCGCCACCAGCACCTCGATCAAGGTGAATCCGGCGTCGCAACAGCCGCTTCGCTCGGAAAAACTCAAATGTGAGAATTTGTCGTTCCGCATTGTCAGGTTCCGGCTCAAGGTGTGGGGGCGGCGCAATCACTCGGGGGCTTTTGCAGTTCCGGACGCCCCACCGGCCCGACGTTGATTTGCCGGCCACTGCCGACACCGCGGTCGTCGCAAATGGCGAAAACGCCGCTGTTACCGCCTTCGTTGGTTCCGCCGCGCCGATCGATTTGCAGGTTGTTATTCACGGTGCTGTTGGTCCGGATGGTCACGCTGGTGGACGGAGCCCACCGGCGCAGCAGTTTGGCCAAGTCGCCGTCGAACACGCCGTTATCGTCATCGTCGACGAAGACGATCCAGCCGCTTGTCCAGTCATTCGCGCTGCCGCCACACACCGGATTGGCCGCGGTCGGATCCGCGCTGCGGCACAGAGCCACCGGCTGGTTACGTTTGATCGCTTCGCTGCGGGCGAGATTGATATGTCCGATCAGGGTGTTGGTCTCCGTGATGAGTCGGTTGTTCTTGGTGAGGGCGGTGAAGGCCGGCACGGCCAGGCCGACCAGCACTGCGCCGACCGCGAGGGCCAGCAGCAGCTCGTTCAGGGTGACACCCTGTTGATGAAATTTCCCGTTCATGGCGACGTGTTCTACGGCTGCAAAGAGGTAGGTGTCACTCATTATCGGACGAGTGGTCGCGGTTAACCGACGAATGGCGGGATTCCCGGACAAAGCAAGAGATAATCCCCTTCCCTGGGAGGTACGAATTCGGTCAGCACGGAGGATCCTGAATGCCCCCTGATCAACCGGAAGAACGCGGCATGCTGGCGGTTCGTGTCATCGCGATGCCGGCCGACACCAATCCTATGGGCGACATTTTCGGCGGGTGGCTGATGTCTCAGGTAGACCTGGCCGGGGGGCAAATCGCCTTTCGCCGGGCGGGGGGCCGGGTGGCGACGGTAGCCGTCAACTCGTTTCAGTTCGAGCAACCGGTCAAGGTGGGCGACCTGGTTTCCTGTTACGGTGAGGTGGTACGAGTCGGCAACACCTCGCTGACCGTCAGGGTGCAGGCATTCGCGGAGCGCGGTGGCGACCCGAGCAAGGAGGTCAAAGTCACCGAGGCAGAACTAACTTTCGTTGCGGTAGACGACTCCGGCAGGCCACGCCCGGTGCCGAAACAATCAGCCGTGGTCTAGCGCTGCCGATCCCAGAGCACATCCCCCACACCGGCGGCGCGGTTCAGCGAACGCGCCATCACAAACAGCAGATCGGACAATCGATTGAGGTAGCGCAACCCCAGCGAGGTCCCTTCCGGGTCCTGCGAACTGAGCGATACAACTACCCGCTCCGCGCGACGACAGACGGTGCGCGCCAGATGACAGTAGGCCGCCGCCTGGCTGCCCCCGGGCAGAATGAAATCCTTGAGTGGCTCCAGCGGCGCGTTCAGATCATCCAACACCGCCTCCAGCGCCTCGACCCGCTCCGGTTTCAGTACCTTGTGCCCCGGAATGCAGAGTTCCCCTCCCAGGTCGAACAGATCGTGCTGAATCTCGGTAAGCACCGCGGCAACAGCATCAGGAATATCACAGCTCAGCAACAGCCCCAGCACACTGTTGAGCTCATCCGTGGTGCCGTAGGCTGCCACCCGCAACGAATCCTTCGCCACCCGGGTCCCGTCACCCAGGCCGGTGGAGCCGTCATCTCCGGTCCGGGTGTAGATTTTTGATAGACGATTTCCCACCGGTCACGCCGCCGTCACGGCACCGGATTCGATGATCAGCGGCCGCCAACCGGGGCTTCGCTGTCGCATTGAATCACCGCGAATAATCTCCGCCAGAATCTGTGCCGATTCCCGCAGCCGGGGTCCGGGGCGGTTGAAAAACTGGTTACCGTCGGTCACGTAGACCCGCCCCTGCCGCACGGCGTCCAGTGCCTGCCAACCGGGCTGGCCGAGCAGCCGCCGCGCTTCGCGCTCGGTCCGTTCGAGACCGAAGCCGCAGGGCATGAAAACCAGCAGGTCCGGCGCCGCCTCGAACAGCGTCGTTGAATCGAAGTAGGGCGAATGCCCAGCCTCGACAACGCCGACCGGCTCGCCCCCGGCCAGCCGCACCAGCTCAGGCACCCAGTTCCCCGCCAGCATCAGCGGCTCGGTCCACTCGATACAGGCCACCCGCGGCCTGTCCTTGCCGGGTGACGTTGCTGCAGCGAGGCGGTGCAAGTCCTCCTGCAGTGTGCCGACAAGTTGCGCACCGCGATCCGGCACACCCAGCGCGGCAGCCACCCGCCCGATGTCGCGCCACACATCACCGAGACAGCCGGGTGCCAGTGATACCAGCGCCGGACGGTCGACCCCCTGCCAGTCCGCGAGGGCGGATTCCACGTCCGCCAGACTCACGGCACAGACATCGCATTGCGACTGGGTAACGATGAGATCGGGTTTCAGGGCCCGCAGCCGGTGGAGGTCGATGTCGTAAACCGCCAGCGCGGACTGAAGCAACGCGCGCACCTCGGAGTCGATGGCAGCGCTGTGCGCCCCGGTATCGATGCGCGCACCGGTGCAGACCGGCAAGCGGGCCACCTCGGGCGGGAAGTCGCACTCGTGGGATCGGCCGACCAGCCGGTCGCCACACCCCAGCGCAGCGACAATCTCAGTGGCGCTGGGAATCAGCGATACAACCCGCTTCATCCCGCTTACGACCCGTTCCGGACTAGACGCCCCGGGTCGGGGACGCTGCCGACTGGCCGCGCAGCGCCACCACGATGCCATGCACCATCAGCCCGACAGCCGTATAGAGCAGGGCGTAACCGACATAGGGCCAGAAGTACTGGACTACACGCGCGGCATAAGTCGCCAGGGACATGCCGGTGAAGTAGTCCGACAGCAAGAAAAAACTCAGGTTGGAGATCACGAAGGCCGCCAGGCTTCCCGCCAGCAGGTAGCCGGTTACACGCACGAGCTGACTCAGCGCCACCTCCTGTAGCGGCGCTGCCGCCCGGCCGCATAGCCAGAGTGCGCCGTAACCCAGCGCCAGAAAGGGGTAGGCGGGCGTCACGCACCAGGCGGAGACCCCGCCGGCGATCGCCAGCCAGTCGGTCGCCGCGGCGACACCGATCAGCGCCAGAAACCAGCCCGCGCCGCCCAGATAGAGCCCGCCGAGAAAAAACGCCGCCAAGCTGGCGTCCCCCAGGTTGAATTCGCTGCCGACGTGGTAGCCGCGGGTCGCGACCATAACCAGGGCGATGGCCGTTGCGATCGCCACTTTGCGTCGAATATTCGCTGACACTGGATCACTCCTCGAAGGTGAGTTCTGTGGAAAAACGGGGCATCTCGATAGCATTAGTCTAATTGGTAGCGAAGATTAAATCGCACCCGGCGCTGCGGCGCGGGGAAATAGGCGGTCGCGGGCAGGAAGGTCACCGGATCGGACGCCGAGATCGCCAATTCCCGGTACTCCTTATCGAACAGATTGTCGCCGCGCACCGAAAAGCGCCACGCCCCCCGTGTATAGGCCAGGGTTGCATTACAGACACCGTATCCGGCCTGATCGGCCACTGACCCCGTGTAGTCACCGGACGCGACCCGGTCGCTGATCGCCTGAAACTCGAGGAGCCCTGTGATTCCCGCCATCGGCAATAGCTCCAGCGCAAGCCGCCCGCTGTGCTCCGCCACAAAGGGAACCTCCCTGCCTTTGACCACGCCGGAACGAAACTCGGCATCGGTATAGCTGTATTGCCCGTTCAGAGCGAACCGCTCGGACAGTGCGTAACGCCCCTCAAGCACGACGCCGATGCGGCGGGTTTCTTCCAGGTTCTGGTTGGCGCCGAAAAACCCGGCCAGGGGATTGAAATCGATCTCGTCGTCCAGGTCCAGCAGGTAGAGCAGCGCCTTGGCGTGGTTCGGGCCGCGTCGCCACTCGGCCCCCGCCTCGAAGGACCAGCCGGTTTGGGTATCCAGCCCAACCAGCCCCGGCGGGGTGAAGGTCTGTTCGTTGGCGAGGGCAAACCGGTAGTTCTCGTCGGCCC
Source organism: Pseudomonadota bacterium (assembly GCA_036142245.1). Classification (GTDB taxonomy): domain Bacteria; phylum Pseudomonadota; class Gammaproteobacteria; order Immundisolibacterales; family Immundisolibacteraceae; genus JAYZWP01. Next base: position 6,571 of record JAYZWP010000305.1, read on the forward strand.
GAACAAACAGCCGCCAGTCATCCGATGCCTGAAAGCTCAAACCCACTTCCCCCACCAACTGTTCATCATTGAACTCGATGCCGCCGGGAAACGCGCCGAATGGTCCACCATCGATGAGATCGTTCTCCACCTCGGCGTATCGGCCGCCCAGGGTCAGGCGCCAGCGGGGTGTAACCGGCACCACCGCCTGGGCGTAGAGACTCCACATCTCCTGCTCATTGCGGGTGTTGCCGAAGATATTCAGGGTGCGGAACTCGGTGTCCTCGACGTCGGCGCCCAGGGTGAGAATCAGATCACCCGCGGCCAGGGGTAAGGTCCCCAGCAGACGGGGATTGAAGGCGCGGTGGTCGCGGGAGGAGGTGAACGCCGTGGGCAGCCCGCCGAAAGAGATGGTCGCGCGGGTATCGGCGTCGCGATCCGTCACCTCCGCCAGCAACCGCCACTGCCGCGAGAATTCGTGGTCGATGCCGATGCGCCACACGTCGGTGTCGGTGCCGGTCTGATCGCCCGGGTTCGCCGCCTGGCGCCGGTCCGCGGCAAGCTGATCCACGAACAGGGTCCCGGCCAGCTCCAGCGATTCGTCCACACGCTGGACCTCCACGAACAGTTCGCCCGCTTCGTACCGCCAACCGGTCTTCGCCAGTAGATTCTCCCGGTCCTGCCGGTTGTTGTCCCGGTAGTTGTCGCTGTCGAGCTGTCCGGCACTGATACGGTAAAAGAGACCGTTGTCGTGCACGTTGGCGAGCGAAACACTGCGCGACCACTGATCGAAACTGCCCCCGCCCAGATCGACGGCCGCACGGAAACCGCTCACCGGCCGAGTAATGATGTTCACCACTCCGCCCACCGCCTGGTCGCCGAACAGGGTGCCGGCACTGCCCTGGACGATCTCGATCCGTTCCACATCTTTCAGCGCCACGGTGTTGAAATCCGGCGCCTGCAGATCGCTGTTGTTCAGCCGGCGACCGTCCACCAGCACCAGAGTATTGGCGCTGGCGTTGGCGCCAAAGCCGCGCAGGCTGACGACGGTGCGACTGCCGTCGCCGATGATGTCGTTGACCTGTACGCCGCCTCGGCCCCGTAACAGCTGCGCTATGTTGGTGGCACCGCTGGCTTCGATCTGCTCACGGTCGATGACATGAATACTGGCCGGGGTGGTGGCGACGCTGTGCGGAAACCGGGTACCGCTGACTACCACCGGATCGAGCCGGTCCGCCGTCTCTGGTCCAGCCAAAGCGACCGGAACAGCAGCCGACGCCGTCAGCGGTAACGCGGTCAAAATACGAGCGAGAGAATTCAATGTTTGGGCACTCCCTGCAGACGGCACTCACCCGCGCCGCCAGAACCAAAGGACGCAGTGCTGCAGGGGGAGACTGATTGGGCTGAACCCGTCGCGAACGACCTGGCCACCCGCGTCGCCGCCCGCAACGCTACGCGGAAATGCCTGGGCCGGTCTCCGGACTGACAGGTGGCCATGCCCAAAAACATGGCCGGGTAGATCGCCTTCCCGCGGCTCGGCCGCAGTGGCGCTGGATCGACCCGTTACCTGATCACCGTTGCGGGGGCAGTGCCGGAATGGGTGATGTGGCGTCACATCGACCGCACCGGCTTCCCGTTTCACCCGATCGGCAGAAAAGCCGCCCGGGCACCGCAGGCGGGCGCTAATCTACTCGACCACTGCGACACCTGGCAAGGGAAGCCGCAGGTCTGCTGCCGGTGCGCAAGAATCGGGTGGCCGGAAACGCGTCTGTCCGGCAAAAAGGTCTGAATGCGAACCGACGCTGACCGGATCACTGATGGCCAAGACCCTACAAACCTACGAGCGGATGGCGGCGGCCATCTCCCATATCCACGCACAGCATCAGGACGGCGCGGCGGGCACGGTTTCGCTCGCTGCGCTCGCCGCGCAGGCCGGTCTCAGTCCCCACCACTTCCAGCGCCTGTTCACCCGCTGGGCCGGCATCAGCCCGAAACGGTACCTGGACCACGTGCGCGGCGAAGCGGCGAAAGCGCGGCTGAGGCAGGGCAGTGATTTGCTGAATACCAGCCTGGACGCCGGCTATTCCGGGCCGGGCCGCCTCCATGACCGTTTCGTCACCATCGAGGCAACCTCTCCGGCCCAGTACGCGCGCGATGGCGAGGGGCTCGTGATCCGCCACGGCTGGCATCCTTCCCCCTTCGGCTCCATGCTGCTGGCGCTGACCGACCGGGGTATCTGCTGGCTCTCGTTCGGCGGCGAATCGGCAGCCGCCCGGGAGCACCAGCTCGCGGAGTTGCGCCGCGAGTGGCCACGGGCGCATCACCTGCCGGATGCCCGCGGTACGGCTGAAGTGGCTGGCGGACTGTTCGGTGCCGCCGCGCCCGTGGCACCTTTGTCGGTGCTGGTGCGGGGCACCAACTTTCAGCTGCAGGTGTGGAGGGCATTGCTGCGCATTCCGGAAGGCCAGACCGTCAGCTACGGCGCGCTGGCAACCGACCTGGGTCGACCCCGTGCCGCGCGGGCACTGGGTAGCGCCGTCGGCGCCAACCCGGTCTCCTACCTCATCCCCTGCCATCGGGTGAT
>JAYZWP010000306.1:0-9074 GCA_036142245.1 Pseudomonadota bacterium
GCGAAAGAGCCAGTGAGTTGGATCCCTCCCTCGAATACATCACCTACTGCAACACCGGACGGCGCAGTTCCGCGGCGGCAGTCCTGTTGGAGGAACGCGGCGTCGAAGTCGCCGTGCTGACCGACGGGATGTTCGGTCTACGCCAACGACACCCCGACGTGGGCACCTGATTCCGCTGACGTGCGGTGCGCATCGCCGCCGGGGAACCGATGGGGAACCGACGGGTCGCTTAGCACTCTAAATTATCGAGTGCTAAGATTTGCGAAGAGCAAAGCGGGGAGTACGAAATGACCCAAACAATGCTGCCGGCGGCAATCGCCGCGGGAGGACTGGAACAGTTCGTCAAAGTTGCCAACGAGGCGCCCTACCTCACCGTCGAACAGGAGCGTGAGTATGGGCTGCGCCTGCGCGACCAAGACGACATCGAGTCGGCGCAAGCGCTGATCCTTTCCCACCTGCGCTATGTCATTCATGTTGCGCGCGGATTCACCGGCTATGGCCTGCCACTGGCGGACCTTGTCCAGGAGGGGGCGATCGGGCTGATGAAAGCCGTGCGCAAATTCGACCCGGATCACGGCGTCCGACTGGTCTCATTTGCAACCCATTGGATCAAAGCGGAAATTCGCGAGTTCATCATCCGCAATTGGCATATCGTCAAGATCGCGACCACCAAAGCGCAGCGCAAGCTCTTCTTCAATTTGCGCGGTCTCAAGCCCCGCCTGGGGCATGTCTCCCAGCACGAGGCGGAGATCATCGCGAAAGAGCTGGATGTCGCAGAGAAGGACGTGCTGGAGATGGATGCACGCATGACGGCGCGGTCCGCGGCGTTCGATGCGCTGGATCTGGATGATGAGGAGCACAGCCTGACCCCGTCGGACTACCTCGCCGACGAAGATGCGGATCCGGAGCGGGCTCTCCTGAACGCGGACCTGTCCGCATTCGAACAGTCCCGCTTGAAATCCGCCATGGCGGGACTCGACCAGCGCAACCGCCGTATTCTGGAAGCGCGCTGGCTGTCGGAACCCAAGGTCGGGTTGAAAATGCTGGGCGACGAACTGGGCATTTCCGCCGAACGGGTGCGGCAGTTGGAAAAGCAGGCGTTGGAACAGCTACGCCAGGCAGTGGCCGTCCCGGCCTGATCCCATGTCCCCCGGGGGGTATGTGGCGTAAATAAATGACCTCAGCCCAACCAGTGCGTCCCACTCAACGTCCACACGCCTGAATCCAGCAGCAGAGCAGTTCGAGTGCTCCGGGACAGACTCTGGCTCTCCGATCCGGGCTATTTCGAGCTTCCCGCATACGACGAAAATTCGCCCGTATGAATCAATGAACATGCGTCATTGATTCATACAGAGCAATATGGGCAGGTCGCTCGGCAGCCGAACTGAAAATGCCATGGAGAGCGTTTTCCAGCGTCTTCCTAGATAACGGACACCGGTCGCAGCCAGTAGTGATCGGCGAGCAGTACAGCAAACAGCATCATCAGGTAGATGATCGAATATCGAAACATGCCTCGCGCGGTTGCATCGTCCTGACGACGATAAAGCGCCACGGCGTGATAACAGAACACGCCACCCAGAATCGCTGCCCCGGCCAGGTAGAGCGGTCCCGACAAACCCGTGAGGAAGGGCAGCACCGAGACCACGCATAACAATACCGTATAGAAAAGCGCCTGCAGGCTGGTGAAGGCCACGCCGTGGGTGACCGGCAGCATCGGAATCCCCGCCTGGGCATACTCGCGGCGCCGGTAAATCGCCAGTGCCCAGAAATGCGGCGGGGTCCAGGCAAAGATAATCAGAAACAACAGTAAGGCATTGGGATCGAGTTCGCCGCTCACGGCCGTCCAGCCGAGTACGGGTGGCGCGGCGCCTGCCGCACCGCCGATGACGATGTTCTGGGGCGTGGCACGTTTCAGAAACAGCGTGTAAACCACCGCGTAGCCGATCAACGAGGCAAACGTCAACGCCGCGGTGAGGGGATTGACCAAAAGCACCAAAACCGTCATGGACAGCGCGGCCAGCAAACCCGCGAAAAGCAGGGCCTGGGTGCCGGAAATCTGGCCGGCGGGCAGCGGGCGGTTCCGGGTGCGGGCCATCATCGCATCGGCCCGACTGTCCAGCACATGGTTCACCGCCGCCGCGGCAGAAGCGGCGAGAAAAATCCCCAAATTACCGAAGATCAACGCATTCAAAGGTACCAGGCCGCTGGTGGCAAGACACATGCCGACCAACGCGGTGAACGAGATCAGCGCCACCACCTTCGGTTTGCACAGATCGAGATAAGCGCGCCAGAGCGGTGGTTCGGTGCGGGACCCCGCGGTCAGGGAATCGGTCATGGAAGGATTCGGGTTCACCGGCGGTAAACACGGTAGTTTATCGACACCATGAGAAGCAGCAGCAATGCCGCTGTTCCCTCGTGCGCCACCGCCACCGGCAGTGGCAGGAACAGCGTCACGTTGCCGATGCCCAGAAGAATCTGACCCACCAGCACCACGATCAACATCAGTCCAAGTCGCCTTAGATGGTGACCGTTACGCCGCAGCAGCGCCAGTGCCAGCGTGATCAAAACAACGGCCGTCACCAGAGCACCCAGCCGATGGGTAAAGTGGATAGCTACCCGGGCAGGATGGTCCAGCACCCCTCCTTCATAGTCGATACCCAACCCACGCCAGAGAACGAACGCCTCGGAAAAATCGGTGGCGGGCAACCATTGTCCGTTGCAAGTCGGGAATCCCACACAGGCCAAAGCGGCATAGTTGGAACTCGTCCAGCCACCCAGAGCGATCTGGACAAGCAGGATCGCCAAACCCGCCATAGCCAGACGGCGCAGCGCCGCGGGGTATACGTGCTCGCTCGGGAGCGGCGCCGACGGGCCACTTCGCAGCCAGAGCCACCAGAGCAGCGCGAGGACGGATAAGCCCCCGAGGAGATGTGCGACTACCACTAGAGGTTTAAGCAACAAAGTGACCGTCCACATGCCGAGCAATGCCTGGAACATCACCACCGCAGCGAGTGCAGCCGCGATCGCGACATCCGCCCGTGAGCTCCGACTGTCACGCAAGGTCAGGATCAGGATGGCGGCAATGAGCAGCCCCAGCGTGCCTGCGGCGTAGCGGTGAACCATTTCCCGCCACGCCTTACCGGTCTCCAGTGGACGGTGGGGATACACTTCGGCAACGGCAGCCGCTTCGCTCTGCGCAGGAGCCGCCAACCGGCCATAACATCCTGGCCAATCGGGGCAGCCAAGACCTGCGTCACTAAGGCGCACATAGGCGCCCAGCGTCACTACAATGAACGCCAGCAACAAAGAGGTCGCTAGCAAGACCCGATAACCTGTCACCCCGCCACCCGTCACAGATTGGAAAAGGTGAGCAGGTGCTTCACATCTTCGAGCAACCCACGTTGTTCAAAATCATCGCCGTACGCGGTGACTGGCCGGCCCGCAGGGTCAATCAAATAGAACCGATGGTCTCCGCCTAGTTCGCGCAAGACTTGCAGCGTCGAACTGGATGCCACAATCAGCAAGTCCGGGTGCACTCCCCGGTCGACACCCATCGGCTCCTGTCCGTCATTGACAAGATAGATCCGCTGCAGCCGATTAGTGTCCTTGCCCAGTGCGATGCGTACCTGGCGCAGCGCGTAGAGCACCTCGGCACACCTTGAATCGCAGCGCGGGGTTCCGGGATACAGCAGCGTCCAGTGGCCGGAAAACCGCACCGGCTCGCCTTTACCACCCTCTATCGGCTCCATCGACAAACCGGCCAGCAGAGGCGCTGATTCGAGCAGGATGCCGTGACTTTCCGGCGCCGGGTGCCATGTCCCCCCGCTCAGGTGATAAATCCAACTGCCAGCTAGCGGCCCGAGAAACAGCGTCGCAAAAGCGACCAAAACGATCCGGCTGCGCCGTCGCCGCGCCGGATCGACCGGTGTCTGACCAGAGGGTGACGCCACGTTACGCATCGACCTCGTCTACGAGACCATCCCGCTGTTCCTTCGCTCGGGCAGCATCGCCTTTCATTCCCCAGTACCCATAAATCGCCAGCAGTGCGGCGGCGATACCAAACCATTGCACGGCATAACCGCGGTGGCGCATCGGCGGCATGTTGACCGCCGGCCAGTGTGCCGCCGCGCCATCGGCGAGATCCTCTCCCAAAAGCAGTACCAACGGCTCCAACGCCCGACCAGCGGCGGCGGACATCGCCTCGATATCGAGCGCCTGAACCCGTCGCGGCCATTGGCTCCAATCATCGGCCTGCAGCACCAGTCCGGTACCGGGTGTCTGCCGTAGCTGCCCGCTCAGCGTTATCTGGCCGGTGGGCGTCTCAACGGCGGGCAGTTGCGCGCGGTCAGGACCCGCGGCAACCCAACCCCGGTTCACCAGCAGCCAGGCGCCACTGCCAGACTCAAACGGCGTATAGATGTGATAACCCGGACGACCCTGGTGAATCCGATTATCCAGCAGCAGTGTGCGTTCGGGAACATAATGCCCCGTCACCTCGATGCGGCGAAACTCATCGTCAGCGGGGTTGAGAGGCTGCACCCCGTTCCAGACTTGGGCGGGCCGGGACCCTCGCTCCTGCAGCATCGTCAGAATCTGTTCCTTCTGCTGTGCACGATCGAGTTGCCAGAAACCCAAGGCACACAACACCGGTAACAGCGCGACTGTGGCCAGGGTCGCAGCGAGAGACGGGGCAAAGCGCAGACGACGGTTGCCAACGGGATAAGAGTCGAGTGGAGTCAATGCTGTACCAATTCAGGCCCCACGGGGAACAGGAGATTCGGGTCGGTATACTTCCCGTTCGACCTCATCCAGGCTGAAATATCGCATGTTCAAGTTGATTGTAATCGCCGTGCTGGTAGCCATTCTGGCTGCCCTCGCGTCAGCTCTAGTGAGCCTGTTTCGCCACGACGCCAACCCGGAACGGATGGCGAAGGCGTTGACGGTGCGCGTTGCCCTGTCGCTAGGCCTTTTCGCCCTGCTGCTGATCGGCATGGCTACGGGGCTCATATCACCGCACGGTGTCTAGCCAGCCTGCTCGGATCACCGGACGCGACGGCGGAGAGCGCCACGCGTCGGAGTTCGGTTACAACCAGTAAACGAAGACGAACAGGCCCAGCCAAACCACATCCACGAAGTGCCAATACCAGGCCGCCGCTTCGAAGGCGAAATGGTTTTCGTGACTGAAATGTCCCGCCATCGCACGGAATAGAATCACCGTCAGAATAATTGCTCCGATGGTGACGTGGGCGCCGTGGAATCCGGTCAACATATAGAAAGTTGAGCCGTAGATGCCTGATCCGAGTGTCAGATTGAGATCCTGCCAAGCGTGGGCATATTCGCTGATCTGAATCCCTAAAAACAGGAATCCCAGCGCCACCGTCGCGACCAGTCCCAGTATCAGCTGGCTACGACGCGCCTTGAGCAGACCCCAGTGGGCGATGGTGATCGTGACGCCACTGGTCAGCAGAATCATCGTGTTCAGCGCAGGCAATCCCCAAGCTGGAACGATTCCTTTCGCGAGGTCAAATCCTTCGCTGGCCGGCAGCGTCAGCAGCGGCCAGGTCGCTTCAAATTCCGGCCACAACAGCGCGTGCGTCATGGCGTTGTTGCCCTCGCCTGCGAGCCAAGGGACAGAATGCAACCGGGCGTAATAAAGCGCCCCAAAGAACGCCGCGAAAAACATTACTTCCGAGAAAATGAACCACCCCATACCCCAGCGGAAAGAGCGGTCCACCTGGGCATCATATTTCCCCGACTCGCTTTCGATGATGACGCTGCGAAACCAGCCGAACATCATCGTCACCATCAGCGCAGCGCCCACCAGCAGGACGAAAGGCCCGATCGAGGCGCCGTGCAGAAAATTGATGAACCCGACTGCCATCAAGGTGAGGGCGATGGATCCGACCAGCGGCCAGCGAGCTTCGTGGGGAACGTAATAGCTTTGACCTTGTGCCATGGGGTGTTTGCCTTATGGAATGAAACCGCTTAATGATTTAGCGTCGCGAGGTCATCGCCCTTGGGCCCGTCGCGATGCAGTTGAAAAAAGGTGTAAGAGAGAGTCAGGGTGGAAAGATCTTCGTCGATGGCCGGATCCACAGTGAATACCACTGGCATCACCCGTTCCTCCCCCGGCTCAAGCCGCTGTTCTGTAAAGCAAAAGCAGTCGAGTTTATTCAAGTAACGCGCTGCCAAGCCCGGAGCAACGCTTGGGACAGCCTGCGCGACCACTGCGTGCTTCGAGCGGTTACGCACTACGTAACCGACTGTGGCGATCTCACCCGGGTGCACCCGCAGCTTGCGGGTCTCCGGATTGAGATCCCAAGGCACATTGTTGGTTATTGCCAAGAACTCGACCGTCACCTCACGAGAGCGATCCACCTCGGCGGCACTGACATCCGCCTCCTTAAGGAGGTTTGCAGCACGACCATTAAGGCCAGTCAGGTCGCACACCACGTCATAAAGTGGCACGAGTGCGAAGCCAAACCCGAACATGAGCACCGCCACCAGCGCCAATCGGCCCGCCGTGCGGCCACCCTTCGCCGCTTCACTATTTTGGTACGTCATCTACCTAACAGGATGGTCGAAATGTAGAACGCGAACGCCAACGCGAACAGAAGGGCGACCGTAAGGCGGCGCCGATTCTTCGGCCGGTCCCGATCGGTCACGACGACCACGCAATGACGGTTTCCCGACTCACTTCACGGTGGGAGGCGTCGCAAAACTGTGATACGGCGGAGGCGACGATAAAGTCCACTCAAGACCATGCGAGCCTTCCCACACCTCGTCAGTCGCCTTAGCGCCACCACGCACGCACTTGATGACCACGTAGACGAACATCAGCTGTGACAGCCCGAACAAAAATCCACCGATACTCGTGAACCGATTGAAGTCCGCGAATTGAAGCGCGTAATCGGGAATACGTCGCGGCATACCGGCCAGCCCGACAAAATGCATCGGAAAGAACAACAGGTTCACTGAAATTGCCGAGAGCCAGAAGTGGATTTGACCGAGTCGCTCGTCGTACATGTTGCCGGTCCACTTGGGCAACCAGTAATAAGTGGCGGCCATGAGCGCGAACACGGCACCGGGCACCAGAACGTAATGGAAATGGGCCACGACGAAATAGGTATCGTGGTACTGCATATCCGACGGGACGATTGCCAGCATCAGCCCCGACAGTCCACCGATGGTGAACAGAAACACGAATGCGATGGCAAAGAGCATCGGTGTCTCGAACGTCATGGCGCCGCGCCACATCGTGGCCACCCAGTTGAACACTTTCACCCCTGTCGGCACGGCGATGAGCATGGTGGCATACATGAAGAAAAGCTCGGCTGCCAGGGGGGCGCCGACGGTGAACATGTGATGCAACCAGACGATAAAGGACAGGAAAGCGATGGACGCAGTGGCGTACACCATCGCCGTATAACCGAATAACGGCTTGCGGGCGAATGTCGGCATGATTTCTGAGATCACCCCAAACGCCGGCAGAATCATGATGTAGACCTCGGGGTGACCGAAGAACCAAAACACATGCTGGAACAGCACCGGGTCGCCGCCGCCGGCGGCATCGAAAAAGCTGGTGCCGAAGTGTCGATCCATGAGCATCATCGTCACCGCACCGGCGAGCACGGGCATAACGGCAACAAGCAAAAAAGCGGTGATCAGCCACGACCAGACGAACAGCGGCATCTTCAGCCAAGTCATCCCCGGGGCGCGCATATTCAGGATTGTGGCCGCGACATTGATCGCCCCCATGATCGAGGAGATGCCAAGCAGGTGTACCGAGAAAATGAGGAAATCGGCGCTGTTCTCAGCGAAGGTCGTCGACAGCGGCGCATACATGGTCCACCCAGCTGCCGGAGCGCCTCCCTCCATGAACCAGGTGCTGAGCAGCATGGTAAAGGCGAACGGCAGAATCCAGAAACTCCAGTTGTTCATGCGCGGCAAAGCCATGTCCGGCGCACCGATCATCATCGGGATCATCCAATTCGCCAAACCGACCCAGGCCGGCATCACCGCGCCGAACACCATGATCAGTCCGTGCATGGTGGTGAGCTGGTTGAAGAAGTGGGGATCGACGAACTGCAACCCCGGCTGAAACAGCTCGAGCCGGATCATCAGGGCCATCGCCCCGCCGGTAAAGAACATCAGTAACGAAAACCACAGGTACAGCGTACCGATGTCCTTGTGGTTGGTGGTGAACAGCCAGCGGGTAATCCCCTTCGGATGCTCGTCATGGTGCGCGTCGTGACCAAGGTCGTCCGCGGTTACGGTCGTAGTGCTCATGGGTTCGGTCTCCGCTTGATGTTCAGCGTGCGTCCTTGACGTCGGAGGGTTGGATGAGGTCTCCGGTATCGTTGCCGAAGGCATTCCTCTGATAAGTCATCACCGCGGCGACATCCACATCGCTCAATTGCGGTCCGAAGGCCTGCATCGCCGAGCCCGGCACTCCGTTCAGAACCAGCTCCATATGCTGGTCGATCGGTCCGGTGGCAACGGGACTGCCGGCTATGGCCGGAAATACCGGAGGCATACCCTGTCCATTCGCCTGGTGGCAGGCAATGCAGGTCGTGTCGTAAATCTTCTTGCCGCGTTCCATCAGCTCATTCTGCGACCACTCACGGTCCGCCGATGCCAGAAGGGCGGCGGCAGCCTCCTGTCTTTCGGTCACCCAGGCCCGGTAATCTGCTTGAGACACGGCGTGAACTTCGATTGGCATAAAGCCATGGTCCTTGCCACACAGTTCTGCGCACTGCCCGCGGTAGATACCCGGCTCGGATATTTCAGTCCAGGCGTCGTTAACGAATCCCGGAATCGCGTCTTGCTTCCAACCCAGGTCCGGCACCCACCAGGCATGAATCACGTCATTAGCGGTGATCAGAAACCGGATGCGCGTGTCGACCGGCACCACCAGGGGCTCGTCCACCTCGAGCAGATAGTTCTCCACGCTACGGGGATCACCCTCGATGACTTCGCGGCTGCTCGGGGCCAGGTTGCTGAAGAATCCGATTCCTTCGTCCAAATAGTCGTACTTCCATTTCCACTGATGTCCGGTGATCTGGATCGACATG
>JAYZWP010000307.1:0-6583 GCA_036142245.1 Pseudomonadota bacterium
TGAACAGCGTGCCGGGGCATCTGGACGTGGAGGAGGTGCTGAACGATCTGCGAAAAATCGAGGGGGTGGCGGATATCCATCATGCGCACCTGTGGCAGATTCACGAGCACGCCGCCACCCTGGATGCGCATATCGTGGTCCTGAGACCGGATGTCGCCCTGCTGGAACGGGTCCGGGTGGCGATCAAGCAGCGTCTCGCGGAGCGATTCGGTGTCGGTCACTCGACCCTGGAGTTCGAGTTCGCCGGCGAGGTCGACGGCTGCGTGATGGAGCAGGGGGCGGCTTCGTGATCCACCGCGTTTCACCGCGGTAATCGGCGGCCGTGGACGTTGGGCGGGGCAATCAGGGTCTTTCTCTCAACGTGAAGTGTGTTTCGAAGTCGGCGGCCAGATCGAGATAATCCTCAAGCAGCCGGCTCATGAGGAACCGCTGACGGACCCGTTCCCGCGCCTGCCCGCCCATCTGCCGGCGCAGCTCGGCGTCGCTCAGCAGCTGCACCAACCGCTGTGCGGTCTCATCCACCGAATCCACCAGGAAGCCACTCTCCCCATCGGCGATCTGGTGTCGAATGCCGCCGACGTTGCCGCCGATGACGGGTGTCCCTTTCCACATCGCCTCGGTCACGGTCAGGCCGAACCCTTCCCGCAACGACTTTTGCAGGATCACCGCGCTGTGACGCTGCAGTGCGTTGACCAGGGCGGAATCCTGGCATGAGAGCACGATGATTCGTTTTCCCGCGCAGCCGCAAATCGACTCGAACACCTCCTGACCTTCCGGGTCATCGGTGGCGACATTGCCCACCAGCACCAGAGTGCAGGGCACTTCTTCTGTGACCTGCCGGTAGGCATCGATGACCCCTTGCGGGTCTTTCCAGCGGTCGAATCGCGAGACCTGGGTTACCAGCGGCAGATCGGTGGGGATACCGTACTTCTCCAGCCGCTCGACGCCGGCCGCGCCGGCAAGGTCGCGGTTGGTCGTCGAGAAGGGATCGATGGCGGGGAAAAAGAACCGCTGCGGCAGCGCCAGGTCCTGACGATATTCCGGCAAGGAGAAGATGGCGGCGTCATACTGCTCGACGAAGCCGCGCAAGTAGGCCCATAGTTCGATGTTCGGGTCGGTCATGTCGAGGTGGCAGCGCCACACCGCCGGACCGGACCGGGAAAGATGACGGATGAGAGGTAGCGGCTGTGGATCGTGCACCACGACCAGGTCGTGGTCGAGGTGCAGGCGTATGGCGTTTTCGTAGATCACCTCCTCGTAAATCTCGGTTTTCAGATCGGTGAGGTTGATCGTGCTCCCTTGCAGGGCGTTGTGCATTTTTTTTGTGATGCTGAAGAAATCCGGCCGACCCTGGATCACCCGCCAACCGGCTTTCAGTCCGACGCTGTTCATCAGCAGGGTGAGAGAAGAAAGGATCTCGGCAACGCCGCCGCCGTAGAAGGTCGAGTTCACATGCACCAGGTGCGTCCCGCGCAACGCCTCGGCCTTGTCGCGTATGCGTTCCACAGCCTCCGAGCCGATCAGGGGTTGGTAGTCTTCGATCCCGATCAGTCTGAAATCTGTCACGCGAACCTACCTTCTTGGTTATCGGTGAGTGAGCCAATTATTTTCATCATGAATGAAACCGGTGATGTCAGTCGTGTCCCGTGTCAATCCTGGCACACCGATTGCTGTAATTTCGGTTGGGTCGTGGAAGGGTGATCCGTCATCGATCCACCCCAAGCCAGTAGCCGTCCAAAGGAGCAAAGACCATGTCGGGGACGCGTTTTACGATCGAGGTTCAACCCAGACTCCCGGAGAAGTTAAAACGACTCGCCGAGTTCGCGGATGACCTCTGTTACTCCTGGGATCGCAGTATCCGGGCCCTGTTCGCGCGACTCGATCTGGAGTTGTGGCGCGAGGTGAACCACAATCCGAAGGTGTTCCTGCGACGCGTTTCCCAGGATGCCCTCGACGCCGCCGAACACGACCCGGGCTACATGGACGCGTACCGGCGCGCACTGTCGGGATTCGAGGTCTACCGTAACGAGCCGATCCGTTCGGCCTTGATCGACAAGTTCGACCCGGACCAGGACCTCATCGCCTACTTCTGCGCGGAATACGGCCTTCACGAAAGTCTGCCGATCTACTCTGGCGGCCTCGGCATCCTGGCCGGCGATCACTGCAAGGCCGCCAGCGACCTGGCGCTGCCGTTTGTCGCCGTCGGGTTGCTGTACCGGCAGGGTTATTTCCAGCAGCGCATCAGCGGGGACGGGCGCCAGCATCCCCAGCAGGTCCCGTCCCGGTTCGGCGACCTGCCGATCACCCCGGCGACCGGCGCCGGCGGCATGCAGGTCGAGGTCAGCGTCGAGCTGCCGGGGCGCACGCTGTGGCTGCGGGTCTGGCGCGCCAAAGTCGGGCACGTCAACCTCTATCTGCTGGATGCCGACCTGGAACGCAACAGCGACATGGACCGGGCCATCACCTATCAGTTGTATGGCGGCGATCGGGAGCATCGCCTGAAACAGGAGATCGTCCTGGGCATCGGCGGCGTGCGCGCGCTGCAGGCGCTCAATCTGAAACCCACGGTCTGGCACGCCAACGAAGGTCACGCCGCTTTCATGATCCTGGAACGGGTCCGGGAGCTGGTCGCGGGCGGGCTCGATGCGGGCGCGGCGATGGAGCTGGTGGCTGCCGGTACCGTCTTTACCACCCACACGCCGGTCGCCGCGGGTCACGATCTGTTCGATCGCCGCTTGATCGAGACCTATTTCAAGACCTATCTGGCGGGTATGTCACTCGAACTCGAGACCTTCCTCACTCTCGGCCACTCAGAACAGAACAGCGGCAGTTTCAACATGACCGCCTTCGCCCTGCGCGGCAGCCGTCACCACAACGGCGTGAGTCAGGTGCACGGCGGCGTCGCCTCGCGTATGGAGAGTTACATCTGGCCGCAGATACCGCCCGTGGACAATCCGATGACCCATGTCACCAATGGTGTCCATGTCCAGACCTTCCTGAGTCCCGAGTGGGTGGCGCTGTTCGACGCCCGGTTCGGCGACTGGCGGCGGGAACTGGTCAATCCCCGTTTCTGGGACTGTATCGAGCAGATTCCGGGATTACGCTTCTGGAGTCTGCGCCAGGAACTGAAGGCGACCCTGCTCACCGTGGTGCGTCGCAGGCTGTCGATTCAGTTGCAGCGCAACGGCGTGAGCGCGGCCCATACGCTCCGGATGTTGACTCTGGTGAGCGATCCGGAGGCGGACGTACTGGTGCTGGGCTTTGCGCGCCGCTTCGCCACCTACAAGCGGGCCGGGCTGCTGTTCAGCGACCCGGACCGCCTGGCGCGGCTGCTCGGGGACCCCGATCGTCCTGTCCTGCTGCTGTTCGCGGGCAAGGCGCATCCCCACGACGAACCGGGACAGGAGCTGATCCGCCAGATTCATGAGTTCTCCCAGCAGCCCCGTTTTCTGGGCAGGGTGCTGCTGATCGAGGATTACGACATGGCGCTGGCACGGCGTCTGGTCAGCGGAGTGGATGTCTGGGTCAACAACCCGGTTTATCCGCTGGAAGCGAGCGGCACCTCGGGGGAGAAGGCGGCGATTAACGGGGTCATCAACCTCAGCGTCCTGGACGGCTGGTGGGCGGAAGGCTACGACGGCGACAACGGCTGGGCGATCTCTCCCCACGGTGAACATTTCAGCCCGGAGGTGCGCGACCGCGAGGAGGCGCGCGACCTGTATGACCTGTTGGAGCACGAGGTGATCCCGCTCTACTTCAACCGCCCCCACGCCAGTTACCCCGCCGGGTGGGTGGAAAAGTCGAAACAGTCCATGCGCACCATCCTGCCGCGCTTCAATGCCGAGCGGATGTTGCTCGATTACGCGAACACGCTGTATGCGCCCGCCAGGGATCAGATGAGCCGCCTGAACGCGCAAGGCGCCGCGCTGGCCATCGAACTGGCGCTCTGGAAACAGCAGGTGCGCAGCCATTGGCAGGGCGTCGCGTTTTCCGGCGTGGAAGGAAGCGAACCGAAACGGGAAGTTTTCCTGGGCGAGACGCTCGACCTGGGGGTCCGTCTGCGGCTGAACGGGCTGCAGGCCGGCGACGTACGCGTGGAGTGTCTGCTCGGACGCGAGGATCGTACCGGGGAGTTCGTGACCGTGGACAACTTCGAGATGGTCCACGATGAGAGTCGCGCAGGGGAAGAGGACTTTTATACCGTGTCCGTGAAACCCTCCCGGACCGGATTGAGCCAGCTCAGGATACGTGCGTACCCGTGGCACCGCGGCCTTTCCCACCCGTTCGAGATGGGCGCCATGATCTGGCTCTGACCTCTGCCGGCGCCTGGCTGTCGGCCGGTTATACCGTGCGGCCGTAGAGCGCGACCAGGTGCCGCAAACGGTCGGCCAGTTCGGGTGTCAGCGCCTCCGCCTGGTAGCGCCATGACCAGTTGCCCTCGGTTTCCCCGGGCACATTCATGCGCGCTTCGCTGCCGAGCGCCAGCAGGTCCTGCAGCGGCAGCATCGCCAGGCGAGCGACCGAACCCAAGGCGGCGCGGATGAGGGGCCAGGGCATCGGCTCCGTGGAGCGTCCGAGGTAATCCAGCACATGGTCGCGGACCGTTGTGTCCAGGGAAGAGAACCAGCCGAGCGCCGTGTCGTTGTCATGGGTGCCGCTGTAGACCACGCTCAGCGGGTCGTGGTTGTGGGGCAGGTGGGGATTCGCGGCGTCTCCGTCGAAACCGAACTGCAGGACCACCATCCCCGGCAGGCTGTACCGGCGGCGCAAGGTCTCCACCGATGCCGTGATGACCCCGAGGTTCTCCGCCACCAGCGACAGTTTGGGGAAGGCCTCACGCAGCGCGCGCAGTAACGCATCCCCGGGTGCCGCGACCCACTGTCCGTTGCGGGCGGTGGGTTCCCCGGCGGGAATCTCCCAGCACGCCTCGAAGCCCCGGAAGTGGTCTATGCGCATCAGATCGAACAGTTCCATGGCGGTCGCCAGGCGTGCCCGCCACCAGGCGAACTGCTCAGCCTCGTGGGCGGACCAGCGGTACACCGGATTTCCCCACCGCTGCCCCTGCGCGGCGAAGTAGTCAGGCGGCACGCCCGCCACGACGGTCGGTTCCGCCTTGTCGTCCAGCTTGAACAGGTCCGGTCGGCTCCAGACGTCGGCGCTGTCCCGGGCGACGTAAATCGGCATGTCGCCGAACAGCAGCACCCCGCGACGGTTGGCATAGGCCTTCAGTTCCAGCCACTGGCTGTACACGACGAACTGTTCGAAGCGGATTTCATCCAGCCGCTGTCCCTGTCGGGTGACGGCCTTGGCCAGTCCGGAGTGGCTTCGATCCCGCAGTGTCGGCGGCCAGAGCCACCATCCGGTCTGCCGGGATTCCCGCAGCGCGCTGAACAGCGCGAAATCGTCCAGCCAGTGAGCCCGTTCCGTGACGAACCGGTCGAAGCCTTCCCGGTCGGTGGCACCGGTGCGCCGCAATCCCTGCCAGGCGCGGCGCATCGCGTCGGGGGTGGCTTGCGTCCCCGGCTCGATCCAACCGCGTCGTACCAGCCACTCCGGGTCGGCGAGTGCGGGGTCCAGCCCGTGACTGGACAGGCAATCGTAAGGCGAACCGGTCTGACGCGGCGGATTGAGTGGCAGGGTCTGCCAGACGGTGATGCCGGCCGCGGCGAGAAAATCCACGAACTGGTAGGCAGCAGGTCCCAGTCGACCACCGGGCAGCGAGGTGGGGTGCAGTAACACCCCACCGCGACGATCAGCGAATGGCATTAAGCGGTTCTGCCGCTAACCGCCGCCCGGCAGCCCCGGGCGCATGGTGCCCCCGGACGCCGGCGATCCGCCACCCTTGCTGAAAGGGTGGGAGAGATAGTCCGGCGGTTCCTGGCCGAGGAACTGATACAGATTCCCCAGGTGCCGCCGGTAGAGCCGGTCGAATTCGGTCACGGTTTCCCCCGGATTGTAATCGCCGAACCACCAGCACCAGTCGGACCCCTCGCAGATGGCGAGTTGACGCTGCGCCCGGGCCTGCTGCTCCGGCCTCAGTGTGCCGCTTGCCATAACGCGGTCGTAGCAGTGCTTCGCGTCAACCAGCATGTCCCAGGCGCGATTCTTGTCGGCATCGCCGATCCAGGTCGACAGGGTGCCGTAAACCCAGCTACCGGCTGGCACCTGTTGCAGCGGCGTCGGTTCGATCTGGCGGTTCAGCAGGGCGCCGAAGGTGGTCAGTTCCAGCCCGGGATGCTCCGCGAGACGCTGGTATAACGCGGTCAGAAAATAACTGCCGTTGGCCGGGTAGTATTCCCAGGCGTTCTCGCCGTCGAGAATGATCGGTACCACGGCGTTGGCCAGATCGTCGCACTGGGCGGCGATGCCCTCGAGGTGGACGACCAGATCGGTCACTGCATCATCGGCGTGCCAGCCGGAATAGCGGAAACCGATCAGGTCGGACAACCCGTCGTCCCGGAAGAACAGCAGTGGCCGGGTGCCGGCGAGTCGATGCGCATGGTGAATACAGCTGCCGTCGTCGGCGAGGTTTGAGGCGTTTCGGGCGTTATGGCCCACCCCTCCGCCGCTCGCGCTCCAGCCG
>JAYZWP010000308.1:0-4972 GCA_036142245.1 Pseudomonadota bacterium
CAGGTCCGTCCTGGACCCGGCAAGCGCAGCGGCCGGCACCTGATGCGCCGTGGCGAACCGAACGACGGCATGAGGACTGTTTTTCAAAGTTTCCTTAGGGAGGAACCAGCATGACCCACAAGGGATCGGAACTCGACGGCACAGTGGCGCTCGTAACCGGCGCGGCGGGCGGCATCGGCGCGGCCGCGGCGACCGCGCTGGCCAGCGCGGGATGTCACGTGCTGCTGGTGGACCGGGACGCGGCGGCCTTGGAGCGGATGTGCGCAACCCATCCGCGCTTTCAGGGCCACGCGGCGGATATCACCGATCCGCAGCAGAACGCGGCCTGCGTCGCCGCGGCGGTCAGCGCCTTCGGCGGTCTCGATATCGCCATCCTGAACGCCGGCATCGAAGGCGAGGTGCAACCGATTCCCCAGTACGACATCGACACCTTTGATCGGGTGATGGCGGTCAATGTGCGCGGCGTCTGGCTGGGGTTGAAGTACTGTATCCCGGAAATTGCCAAACGTGGCGGCGGCAGCATCGTGATCACGTCATCCGTGGCGGGCATCCGGGGCGCCCAGGGGATGTCCGCTTACTGCGCCAGCAAACACGCCGTGGTGGGACTGGCGCGTACCGCGGCGGCAGAATGCGCGCCGCTGAAGATCCGGGTCAACACCGTGAATCCCGCCCCCATCGAAACCCGCATGATGCGCTCGCTGGAGCAGGGTTTCATGCCGGATTCGCCGGACGCGGCCAAACAGGCCATCGCCCAGCGCATTCCCATGCAGCGCTACGGCAGCGCCGAGGAGGTGGCGGATCTGATGCTGTTCCTGGCGGGCGATGCGAGCCGCTACATCACCGGCGGCATCTACACGGTGGATGGCGGCATGAGCTGCCAGTAGGCATAAGGGAGCGTCAGGACCCGGTCACCACGCGCCGGATTGAATCCGCGGCGCCATAACGGCTTGTCCGGGAATACCTGAAAAAAAAAGCCGTCCGTGGCGTGTTCGGTTCGCCACGGCGCATCAGGTGCCGGCCGCTGCGCTTGCCGGGTCCAGGACGGACCTGTTTCATGCCCCGACGCCCTGCCCCGGACGCCGGAACCATTGACGCAGTTCGATGGGATTGCCGTCCGGGTCGCGGATCTCGGCGCGGATGAACGCCTCGGTGCGCAATGGTCCCCAGGTCGCTTCGATCCCCTTGTTGCCCAGCGTCTCCAGCAACGATTCCATGTCCTGCACCTCCCAGGCGATGCAGCGGAATCCGGCCCGGTCATTCGGCTCCTGGCGGGGTCGCGGCGACTCGATCCGCAACAGCTCGAGGCCGATGTCGCCCTGTGTCAGATAGGCGATCTCCTGGTACGGCGGCGCATCCACCGGATAACGATGGGCGAGGGCGAAACCGAGCAGGTCGGTGTAGAAGGCAAGACTGGCCTCGAAGTTGCGCGGCACGATTTCGATGTGGTCGGTACGCAGCAGCATGGCGCGATCCTCCAAGTTTGATGCAACATCTCCACCCTACCGCAATCCGCGGCGGGACAGAGCAACGCACAAGCCACTCCAGGAGAAATTCATGAGCGACGCCATCACCAACACGCTGTTTGATCTGTCCGGCAAAACGGCGCTGGTCACTGGCGCGGCCAGCGGCCTTGGCCGCGTCTTCGCCGAAGCACTGGGTGTCTACGGGGCGGCAGTGGTGTGCGCGGATGTGGATAGCGCCGCCAACGAGCAGACGGCGGCCCGGATCACAGCGGCCGGCGGCACCGCCCGAGCCGTGCGGATGGACGTGGCGGACGCGGCCGATGTGGAGCGCACCGCCGCCGACATCCGAGCCACGGAAGGCTGCGTCGATGTGCTGGTGAACAACGCCGGCATCGCCACCGGCAAGGAGTTGATCCACGAGATGTCCGTCGAGAACTGGGACCGGCTCATGGCGGTGAATCTGCGCGGTGTGTTTCTGTGCATGCGGGCCATCCTGCCGCTGATGCTGGAGCGCGCACGCGGCTCGATCGTCAACATCGCGTCCATCGCAGGACTGGTGGGCGTCGACCCCACGATTCCGGCGGTGGCATCCAACTACTCGGCGGCGAAGGGGGGCGTCATCGGCCTCACGCGGGAAGCGGCGGCGGAATACGGTCCCCACAACATCCGGGTGAACGCCATCGCGCCGGGTTGGCATCTGGGCACCAACCTCGGCCGGGACGAGATCGGTGAGGCCACCCCGGAGATGATGGAAGCGTTTCTGAACCGCCTGCACGGCGACACGCCGCTGCGCCGTACCGGACAGCCGGAGGAGTTGGCCGGGTTGGTCGTCTACCTTGCCAGCGACGCCTCCGCATTCCTCACCGGTCAGGTGATCGCTCATGATGGGGGCTGGACCGCCCAGTAACGGCGGGCACGATCAGCGCCGGACGGCCGCCCTGGCGGCGGATCCAGTCGATGGCGGCACGCACCCCGGGCCGCCGGACCAGGCGCAGCTCCAGGCGCCGCTTGCCCGGGAAATTCAGCATGCCCAGGCCGATCAGCACGGTGAGAATCCCCTGCCCCGGGGTGACCAGCATCACCAGGCCGGCGAGAAAAATCACCAGCCCGAGCAGGTTTTTCACCGCCGTGCGCAGCAGGTGCAGCGGATGGAGCCGGTACTCGCGGCGCAGGTCCCGGGTGAAATAGTCGGCGGGCATCGCCAGCACCAGCAGCGGGACGACCAGCAGGGTGCCGAAAAACAGCACCACGGACAGCGTCGCGAGCCACCAGAACTCGGCGAGCCGTCCGATCCACGCCGCGAATTGCTCCGCCACCAACTCAGTATTCTGTCAGTATTCTGTGGCCGGCAGGCGTGATCCGGCCTGCCCTGCCAGCGCCGATTCCAGCGCGTCGCTGGCTTCGAGCCACTCGGTTTCGGCTCGTTCCAGGTCCTGTGTCAGCTCGCCCCGCCTGCGGCTGATCGGCGCGAGCGTCTGCGGCGCCCCCGAATAGAGCGAGGGATCGGCGAGCTGCCGGTCGAGATCAGCAATCTCCGCGGCCAGCCGTTCCATGAGACGCTCCGCCGTGCGCACGCGATCACGCAGCGGCTTCACGTCGGCGCGGCGCCGGGCCGCGTGCTGGCGTTTCTCCCGCCCCCCGCCGGCACGACGCGCCGCCGGCCCGGTGTCGGTGGTGCTACCCGAACCGACCGGACCCTCCGGGAGGGTATCCACCCGCTGGCTGTCGCGCAGATGGCGGGCGTAGTCGTCCAGATCCCCGTGAAATGTGGCGCAGCGTCCGCCGCTGACCAG
The DNA here is from genome assembly GCA_036142245.1 of Pseudomonadota bacterium. Classification (GTDB taxonomy): domain Bacteria; phylum Pseudomonadota; class Gammaproteobacteria; order Immundisolibacterales; family Immundisolibacteraceae; genus JAYZWP01. The sequence continues at coordinate 3,257 of JAYZWP010000308.1, forward strand.
CCACAGCGTGTCGCAGGTGCTGTCGATCAGATGGCGGTCGTGGGAGACCAGTACCATGGCGCCGGGGTATTGCTGCAACGCCACCTCCAGGGCGTGTCGCATGTCCAGATCGAGGTGATTGGTCGGCTCGTCGAGCAGCAGCAGATTCGGCCTGCGAAACGCGATCAGGGCCAGAGCCAGGCGCGCGCGCTCGCCGCCCGACATGGGTCCCACCGGCTCGAGTGCCCGATCACCCACGAAATCGAAACCACCCAGGAAGTTGCGTAACGACTGGAAATCGGCCTTGTCGTCGAGCCGGTGCAGATGGTCCAGCGGACTCGCGGCCGCGTCGAGCTGTTCTATCTGATGCTGGGCGAAGTAACCAACATTGAGATAACGATCGGCGCTCAACTGACCGGCCAATGGCGGAAGCTCCTCCGCCAGGGTACGGATGAGGGTCGTCTTGCCCGCCCCGTTGCGACCCAACAGGCCTATCCGGTCCCCGGCCATCAGGGACAGCGATACGTCTTGCAGAATGCGCGCCGCCCCGTAACCGGCGGCGACGCGCTCCAGGCTGACGAGTTGCCGCGGCAGCCGCTGCGGCTCCGGGAAAGAGAAATGAAACGGGTCGTCCCAGTGGGCCGGCTCGACGATCTGCATCCGTTCTATCTGCTTCAGGCGGCTCTGCGCCTGCCGCGCCTTGGTCGCCTTGGCGCGAAACCGCTCGACGAACTGTCGCATCTGCTCCGCCCGGCGCACCTGCGCCTGGTGCTGTGCCAGCATCGCGGCCTGCTGCTCGCTGCGCGTGCGTTCGAAGCGCGAATAGTTGCCGGCGTAGCTGCGCAGCGCGTGGCGCTCGATGTGCAGGGTGCGGCCGGTGACGGCATCGAGAAAGTCCCGATCGTGGGAGATCACCAGCAGGGTGCCGGGACAGTCGCTGAGGTACTGCTGCAGCCAGAGTACGGCGTCGAGGTCGAGATGGTTGGTCGGTTCGTCCAGCAACAGCAAATCCGCCCGGCACATCAGGGCGCGTGCCAGGTTGAGCCGCTCGCGCCAGCCGCCGGAGAACTCCGCCACCGGGCGTTGTTCGTCCCCGGCCGCGAAGCCGAGTCCGCGCATCAGCCGCGCCGCGCGCGATCTGGCCGCGTATCCGCCAATGGCGTGCAGCCGCTCGTGGATATTGGCCAGCCGCTGGGAATCTTCGACGCGATGACCCCGGGAGTCGATCTCCCGCAACTGAGCTTCCAGCGTCACCAGTTCCTCGTCGCCGCTCAGCACATGTTCCCGGGCGGCGACCGGCAGGGCGCCGGTCTCCTGGGCGACCGTGGCGATGGTCAGGTCCGGCGGCAACGAAACGGCACCCGCGTCCGGCTCGATCTCGCCGAGCAGCAGGGCAAACAGACTGCTCTTGCCGCTGCCGTTGCGCCCGACCAGTCCGACCCGCTCGCCGCCGTGGATGGTGCAATCCGCTGCCTCGAGCAATACCCGCCCACCCCGGCGCAGAGTGACACCGTTGAGATTGATCACAGGCGTGAGTCCGTGCCCGCCGGCATCCTGCTGTGGCTCGTCATATCCGTTTGATTTCGAAGGAGCGAACTACATGATGCGGAAGCGGCGCCGCTCCATGGCCGCCGTCAACCGCTGCCTTGCCAACGACTCTGCCGCCGCGCGGGGAGTGGTCCCCTTCTCCCGTGCCCGGGTCAGAACGGCGCGGGTATTGTCGAGGATACGCTCCTC
>JAYZWP010000309.1:0-5681 GCA_036142245.1 Pseudomonadota bacterium
CTCTGCAGAACGATCTGATCCCGGCGCTGCTGGAGTTCTATACCCTCTGAGGGGGGCTGTTGCCGCGCGACTCGCTAGCCGGACCGGCGCGTCACCGTCACCCGGTCTGCGTCGTCGCCGAATTCAAGCTCCACCGCGACGCCGGCATTTTCCGTCAAGGATCGCCAGTAGCCGCGTTGCAGGTCGTGCAGGGTCTCGGCGCCGGTCTTCCAGTGCTCCAGTTGGCCGGCGGCGACCTGCGCGAGGGGTGGCATGGAAAACACCAGCCGCTCTTCGGTCAGCTCAACGTGAAGCGCCTCGCCAAAACCATAGGTGGTCTGGTAGTGCTCGTAGAAGACATAACCGATCTTCTCCAGATCGCCTTGGATGCGTTCCCAGCGGATGCCCTGATCCATCATCATCCGGTAGCCGAACTCCTCCACCGGCAGGCCGGCCCGGGCGGCAACCAGTGCCGCGCCGATCATGGTGCCCTGGCACTCCTGCATGCGCATCCGGGCCAGGGATTCGGTGTCGTATTGGGGAAACGCCATGCTGTGTTCTCCTGCTATAGCTGCGCGGTGTGAGGCGTGATTCTGCTCAGCGTGCCAGATACCGCACGATCAGGGGTTGACCGTCGTCTACCGGCCAGTGATCCCGCAGCCGCACCGGCAGGATGATCTCCAGTTTGTCGTCGGGGTAATCCGGGACTTCCGGCCAGAGCACCAGGCCGGGCAGGGGGGCGTGGTCCTGCTCGCCGTGATGGAGCGTCACGCGATGTACCACAGCCGGGCAGAAATCCCCCTCCGGCGTAACCAGGTGGCGGTGCAGCGCCTCGTCGTGACGGTGCCGCGCCACCACCGCCGCGGCGCCCTGACAGAGTTTCAGGTTCACCGTGCCGGGGTGGGGCGCATCGCCGAGTAGTTCTGACATGGCAGCTTTCACCCAGTCCACTTCGGTGAAGCCGCTCGCCTCGCCCAGACCGGTTACCAGGGTGCCGCGCACCGCCGGCGGCGCCAGCCCCAGCAGCTGTGGCAGTTCCAGCAGGTTATCGATCACTGCGTCGGGTTCGGCTTCCAGCAGGTCCTGCCGGGTCGACGAGCCGGTGGTGATGCCCACCGCCAAAACTCCGGCCGCGCGGCTGGCGACGATGTCCGGCGGGTTGTCTCCCACGTAGATCACGTGGGAGGGGGGCACGCCAAGCCCGGCGATGGCGAGGTTCAGAGAAGTCGGGTCCGGCTTGCGCACCTCCGCCTCCTCGCGGGTGATGATCACATCGACCGGCGGGCAACCCGGTTGCTCCGTCACCCGCCGCACCACCGCGTGGTTGGAGTCGGTGACGATGCCGAGCCGGAAGCCGGCCGCCTTGAGGCTGTTCAGGGTCGCTACCGTATCCTCGAACGGATGGGCCAGATCCTGGAACAGCGGCTGCCAGATGCGCTGGGTGATCTCGAAAATCTGCTCGCGCATCTGCTTCGCGTCGGTGCGCTGCGCGCCGAACAGCACCTCGATCGGGTCGCGGCGGAAGGTCATCACCTGCCGCATGAAGTCGTCCTGCGGCTGGGGCCAGCCCAGTTCCTCACAACCGCGGCGCATGATCTCCAGAAACGCCGGGGTGGAATCGAGCAGGGTGCCGTCGATGTCGAACAGCACGGCGTAGACGTCCAGGGGCTGAGGCATCGGTAGGCGAATCAGTCTATAGGCGGGGTGTTTGGACTAGCTCCCATTATCGGTGATTCGGCGCGGACAGAGGTAACCAACGCCTGCCGAGTCGCATCGGCGGTTGACCAAGAGTTGAGTGTCTGGCCGGCACCGCGAGCATTTGCCGTGACTTTTCCATACTTGACGGTCAGCAGTGCGTCGCGGACGCCCGGATGTTAACCGGACGTACCAGGAATCGTCTCTCGAAACGAATACGGCCGGTCGCCGTTAACGGGCGACCGGCCGTATCGGACTGAATAATTATTCTGACAAAAGCATTTTGGCAGCCTTCTAGGAAACGCGGCGACGCATACCCAGCAGCCCCAAACCGGCCGCGAGCAGCAGACTTCCTGTCAGCGGTTCAGGCACGGCAGCTTGAGCGCGATTGAGGATCACATCGTCAAGGACCAGTTCACTACCGCTGCCGTTAACGTTGGAGATATGCCCCCAATTGATAAAGGAGATATCCAGAGAGGCCGCATCGGCGGTGAATTCGATCTGATAACGTTGTTCCGCGCCGAAACTGTTCGATGACGCCGGCAACAGAAGATAGGTCAGCTCGGTGCCGATCTCCAATCCAAACAGCCCGAAGCCTGAAAAGCCTCCGGTATTGCTCTCACCGCTAACCCAGAAATCCAGGACGTAAGAGTCGCCAACACCAAGTCCCCCTACGGTCTGACCGAGCGATATCGGGTCAAGACCACTGGCGTGGGTGAACACCGGGTCTCCGCCGAAAGTCACGTGTCCGTTTGCGCCGACCACGGGCGCCAAGTCAACACTCGCAAAACTGTTGCCGAAATAAACGGCGTTGCTTCCGTCCGGGATGGTTCCACCTTGGAAACCGAGTGGACCCCACCAGCCGTACGCACCATCGGAGTCGTAAGACGACGTCCATCCTGAAATGGCGGCCACCTCAGATCCTGGATAACCGCCGATGTGGGAACCTGGCGTCCAGCCGACATTGCCACCACCCGGATGTCCGTTCTCGAAGCTGCCATTGGTGATCAGATTTGATCCACGGTCACCGACCAGAACATCGCCAGTGCTAATGCTGACGATACCAGCCTGTGCGGCCACGGCGTTCATGGCGATCACGCCCGCCGCGGTCAGTTTCAGATATCGACTATTCATGGTGTACCCCCTTAGTACGCTGAAATCGGTTATTTACGCAACTGGATATGGCAGTCTTTAGCAAGGTTCACACCAAACTTTTGCTGGCTTTAAAAATCAATAGGTTAACTGCTCGTAAGTACAGACTCGACGCGATCAAATGGGCATGTGTAAAAAAAAACCGACGCATGAACTGATATTTTCATCAGGAGCTGCCTTTTGCGGTCATGGCAGTTTCTCAAGTGTTCTATTTTTATTCAGCGCGTTACATGCATCGCGTGCCGAGTTGCACGGTGTAAAAAATGATGACTGTGTCGGCTACGGGCGGGTCATGGCGTGTGAGCAATAGGTTTCCCCGGTTTCGATTGTCGATTGCTGCACGCCTGGGCAGCAGGCTACCGGGCGAGCCTGTGTCGCGGTTGGTATTAGTAGTGGCGCATGAGGTTGAAACGAGTTCCGACCAGCTGACGTAGGGTGGGTTGGCGGCTGCGCCGCGTAACCCACCGGCTCTGGTGCTTCGGTGGGTTACGCCCTGTCGGGCTAACCCACCCTACTTTGTCAATGCCAGGCCGCTTTCCGTGAGGCTGAGCTTGCTTATGCCAACTGTCGGGCTAACCCACCCTACTTTGTCAATGTCAGGGTGCTGTTGGTGACCCGTGGTGAAGCGGGCGTGGCGGTGATCGATCCGCAGGACGCATGATCGTGACGCCGCGTGTCGCCAGTGCGGTGCTCTAACGTGGGGCGGGTTGGCGGCTGCGCCGGGTAACCCACCGGTTCTGGTGCTTCGGTGGGTTACGCCCTGTCGGGCTAACCCACCCTACTTTGTCAATGCCAGGCCGCTTTCCGTGAGGCTGAGCTTGCTTATGCCAACTGTCGGGCTAACCCCCCCTACTTTGTCAATGCCAGCGATTGTAGGGTGGGTTAGCGGCTAGGCCGCGTAACCCACCGGTTCCGCTGTTAGTCGTATCGTCACACCCATACAGAAAACGGCCGGGTTCCCGTTTGTGCAGGAACCCGGCCGCGTGATGACAAAAGGTCGCGACGCGTGGCGTCGCAGCTCGGGGTTAGTCCTTTTGAGTCGGCCGTCGATCCCCTTTCTGCTTTGCGCCGGTCTGGAAGTACTCCCCTTTCACGGCGAGATCCGCTTCCAGAGCTTCGTCATCGCCCCAGTTGCCGAGGTTGTAGCCGTACCAGGGGTTGCGCAGTCGCAGTTCCGGCAGACCGAGGTCTTTCCAGAGATTCACCGCGCCTTCCATGAACTCCTGCTTCGGCAACGAGACCGGCGGGTAATCCCAGTCGCGGGTCGCGTCGATCAGCAGGCCGGACATGCGCGGTTTCTCCTCGCTGCCGAGGCCGCGGTTGGAGCCCGGGGGTACCGTGGAGGGATCCAGCGGCATCAGGGGAATGTCCACCACCCGCACGTCGCGGTGTGGCTGCATGGCGTAGGAGAGGGCCCAGTAAATGGCTTCCGGGTCCTGGATGTCGACATCCTCGTCGACGACTATCGCCAATTTGCCGACGAACCGTTTCGACAGATGCTCCAGGATGCGCTGCCCGTCGTCTTCTTTTTCGCGACGAATCTTCACCAGGCAGACACCGAAGGAGCCGCTCATCTCCGGGAAGTGAACGTCCAGAACATTGCCGAAGCCGCCGTCGCGCAGGTACTGCCAGGCGGCGTTGGTCCAGCCGATGCCGCGGATCTTGCTGCTCTCGCTGGGCGGAAACTGGCTCAGGAACGCCTGGTAAACCGGCTGCGAGCGCATGGTGATGCACTCCACCTCCACGAACCAGGAGTAGTCGCGCTGCGCCATGTAGCCGGGGAATTCGCCGAAGGGGCCTTCCATCTCCTGCTCGGCCGGGCGCACCCAGCCTTCCACGACGATCTGCGCCTCGGCCGGCACCAGCAGGTCGCTGGTCTGGCACTTCACCAGCTCGATGGGGTAGCCGGCCAGACCGCCGGCGACATCGTACTCGCAGACGTCATTCGGCAGCCGGGTGACGGCGGTGTAGGAGATGGCCGGTGGCACGCCGATCACCATGGCGACCGGCATCTTCTCGATGCCGCGCTCCAGCCACATCTCGATGTGGCGGCGCATGCCGAAGCCCGGCGAGGCGGGATAGACGCCGATGCGGTCCTCCGCCTTCAGCATGCCGCGGTAGTTGCCAACGTTGTGCAGTTCGAAATCCGGGTCGGCGCTTACCCAGTGGGAGGCGGTGGTGTAGGGGGCGTTGTCGAAACCGGGGGTGGAGATCGGTATCGGCAGGCGGGTCAGGCAGCGCTCCTTGAGGTCATCGCCGCGCAGCACCACCTCCTGCACGGGTCCGGAGTCGACCAGCTTCGGCGCGATCGGGTTGGCCTGGGCGTACTGCCAGCGCAGCGGGATCTCTTCCGGCTCGCACATCAGTCCCTTGGCGTAGATCTGGCTCGAGCCGGCCATGGCGCAGAGCGCCAGCGGCATGTCGAAGGTGCGGCCCTTGGCATCGGTGATATCGCTGAACAGCCACGCCTTGCGGTCTTTCTCTTCCAGACCGCGGAACTGCAGGCGCACCAGCGGGTGCATCTCGGTGTCCTTGTTGATCTTGCGGTCGATCTTCACCAGCAGGCCGGCGCTCTCCAGCGCCTGCAGGTACTCGTTCAAATCGCGGTAATAGTTTTCTGGTGGTGGTAGGCCGTCTTTGTTGGCCATGGTTTAGTTCTCCTCCCTTAGAACAGCTAAGAAAAATGCCGACCCGGCAGGTCTCACCGATCTGCCCGGCGGCGGCTGCGACATTAATTGAGGTGCCGGGGAAGGTCAACGCGGTAACGCCGCGTTGACCTGCGGCCTGGCATGAACTCTGGGTCGCGGCAACAGTCTACGAACAGAGCGGTCCTGTTCCGTCCCGACGGTTTGGCT
>JAYZWP010000310.1:0-3215 GCA_036142245.1 Pseudomonadota bacterium
TCCCGCTCGTCGGATTCGATGGTGATGGCCAGCGCCGGGCAGACCGCCTCACACAGCTTGCAGGCGATGCAGCGCTCCTCGCCATTGGGATAGCGGCGCAGGGCGTGCAGACCGCGAAACCGGTTGGACTGCGGCGTGTTTTCGTCCGGGAACTGGACGGTGATCTTGGGTTTGAACAAATGGCGCAGGGTTACGGCGAGACCGCCGAAAAGCTCCAGCAGAAAGAAACTGCGCACCGATCTGACAAGGCTATTCATGGTGCTACTCCGCGTATCGTCGTGCCGGGCCGGGCCATCAGTCGAACCACCAGGGCATGCGGTAAACCACCGCCAGACCCGTCAGCAGCAGCCAGACAATCGTCAGCGGGATGAACACTTTCCAACCCAGGCGCATGATCTGGTCGTAGCGATAGCGGGGAAAGGTGGCCCGGAACCAGAGGAAACAAAACAGCAGAAAACTGACTTTCAACCCCAACCACACCAGCCCCGGCACCCACGCGGTGAGCGCCTCCAGCGGACCGAGGCCCTCGAAGGGCGACAGCCAGCCACCCAGAAACAGCAGCGCCGCCAGCGTGGAGACCAGGATCATGTTGGCGTATTCGGCGAGAAAGAACACCGCGAACGTCATGCCGGAATACTCGACGTGAAAGCCGGCAACGATCTCCGACTCCCCTTCCGCCACGTCGAAGGGGGCGCGGTTGGTCTCAGCCACCGCGGCGATGAAATAGACCACGAACATCGGCAGCAGCGGCAACCAGAACCAGTGCAGCAGACTGCCGCGCTGGGATTGCACGATTTCACCGAAATTGAGACTACCGGCGGCGATCAACACGGCGACCAGCGCGAATCCCATGGCGAGTTCGTAGGCGACAATCTGCGCCGCCGAGCGCATGGCGCCGAGAAACGCGTAACGGGAATTCGAGGCCCAGCCGGCGATGATCACCCCGTACACCCCCATGGAGGTGATGGCAAGCACATACAGCAGCGCGGCATCAACATCAGCGATGACCATCTCGTCGCCGAAGGGAATCACTGCCCAGGCACCCAGTGCCGGCGCCATGACCAATACCGGCGCGGCGTAGAACAGCCAGGGGTTGGCCCGCGTCGGAACCACCACCTCCTTGAACATCAGCTTGATGCCGTCGGCGATGGGTTGCAGCCAGCCGCGCGGTCCGACACGATTGGGCCCGACGCGGATCTGCATGTAGCCGATGATCTTGCGCTCGGCGAAGGTGAGATAGGCCACACAGAGCAGCAACGCCCCCACCAGGATCGCGATCTGCATCAGTGGCAGCAGCACCGCCTGCAGCGGCGCCGGGACGGTGGCCCAGATGTCCAGGGCGAAACCGGGGATGTAATCGACCGCCGTCACGCCGGTTCCAGTTGCAGGGTGCCGAAGGCGCTCCCGAGTACCTGGGACCCTTCAACGGCCGCCGGTATCCAGGCGCAATCGTCAGCCACGCGCGGATCGATCACCACATCCAGTTCGACACGGGCCTCGCCCTGTGTCACCCGGGCGCGCCCGCCGCCGGCCAGACCCAGCCGCCCCGCGACCGCCTCGTTGAGGTACACCGCCAGGGGCGGGGTGTCCTCCCGCTCCTGCAGCGGTTGCGCCCGGCGCACGATGGCGTCCGTGCGGTAAAGCGGCACATCGCCGATGCGCTGGAGCCCCTGCGACGACTCGGCCGGCGTCACTTCGGGCAAAACGGGTGGCGTGAACCGGCTCTGCGCGCAGGCCGCATTCCATTGGGCGCGCACGTCGGTGATGTCGTTGTAATCAAATCCGTCCAGTCCCAGCTCGTTGCCGAGCACACGCAATACTTTCCAGGCCGGCCGGGCTTCGCCGAGGGGCGCGAGTGCGGCGTCGAAACTCTGCTGCCGGCCTTCGGCGTTCACGAAAGTGCCGGCGGTCTCACTGAAGGGCACGATCGGGAGCATGATCTGCGCCACCTGTTCCAGGTCCTCGCAGCGATAGGCCGTCAAAGCCACGACCAATCCCGCGTTCCCCAGCGCCTCGAGTCCGGCAACCGGATCGGCCAGGTCGAACCTCGGCTCGACCCCCATCAGCAGGTAGGCCGAAAGTCCCTCGCCGAGCATTTGCGCCGCGGCTAAACCCGGGTTTTCCACCCCGTTACCGCCCGCCGCGCGATGCGGAACCGCACCCGCGAGCCAGGCCCCGGCGCCGTTACCGCCGAATGACAGTTCACCGAACTCCCCTCCCGCAGCGGCGGCCAGGGTTCGGGCCAGGGTTCGGGCCAGAGTCCGCAATTGCGCCGCGTTCGGGCTGGCGATCGCGGCGCTGCCCAACAGCACCGTGGCCGGGCCCGCGCCGAGCATGCCGGCGATGGCCCGATGCGCGTCGGTGACTTCGGCACCGGCCAGCGCAGCCGGCGGATTCTCGCCCTTCTGCTCGATCACCGCCTTGAGGACCGCGCCCACATCCCGCGCCATATCGAAACCGGACCCCACCAGTTCCGCCTCAAGTCCGAAATAGTGGTCGTAACGCATCGGATTGATCGCGGCGATTTTGAGCCCGCCCCTGCGCCACGCCTTGCGCAGCCGCTGCCCGATCAGGGGTTGATCCTTGCGGATGTTGCTGCCGATCAGCAATACCGACTTGCGTTGTTCCAGCGCCGCGATACTCACCACCCCGGGGTACAGGGGCAGGCTGTCCTGGTCGCTGACGTCGGTCTCGCGCAGCCGGTGATCGACATTGCTGCTGCCCAGTCCTCTGATCAACCGCTGCAACAGGTAAAGCTCCTCACTGGTCTGGGTCTGCGCGGCCAGTGCGCCCAGGCGCTGTGCATCGCCGGCCGCCACCTCACGCAGACCTTCCGCCGCCCGGGATAGCGCCTCCGGCCAGGCGGCCTCACGCCAGACGCCATTGTCCTTGACCAGCGGCACCGTCAGGCGGTCCGGGCTGTTGAGCCCGATGTAGGAAAAGCGGTCCCGATCCGAGAGCCAGATTTCGTTGACGGCCTCGTTTTCTCGCGGCAACACCCGCATCACCTTGCGGTGCACCACATCGACCTCCACGTTGCTGCCGACACAGTCGTGCGGTGCGATGGCAGGCCGCCGCTGCAGCTCCCAACTGCGGGCGGTGAAACGAAACGGCTTGGAGGTCAGCGCCCCGACCGGACACAGGTCGATCATGTTGCCGGACAGCTCCGACTCGATACTCTGTTCGACATAGGTGCCGATGCGCATGTGCTCACC
>JAYZWP010000311.1:0-6633 GCA_036142245.1 Pseudomonadota bacterium
GCGTAGGTTTCCGCCGTATGGGCGTCATCCAGCAACTCGGCGACGGTAAATCGCCTGCCTTTCGCTTGGATCAATTGACCGGCATCGATGGCGCCGAACTGGCTCAACACCCCGTCGGCGGGGCAGAGCAATTGATCGGCGGCGGGCAGCGGACGGCACCCGAGGTCGATGCGCCGGGCGAAGAAGTCGCCGAAACTCGCGTAGCTGGCGATGTCCGCTGGTCGGGCTTCGCTCAGATTCACCCGGTAAACACGGCAGAACAGTCGGATCAGGCCGTTTTTCCAGGGAGCGAAGCGCCACTCGACGGCTGCTGCCAGGCAGCGCGACAGCATCTGGTGGGGCAGCAGGAAGAGCAGAGCCGAAAAAAGGCGGGCGAAAAGTCCTTTCACGGGCATGTTCCGAAGGGTCGTATGGTGTCACCGGAGCGCGTCGCCCTGACACGTTCGGGCGGTGCGTCGTTACCGGATCGGCCATGTTACCGGCGCCTGATCGCCGCGGACCTGCGAAAATCGGTGCCATGACGGAAAAACTGGTAATCGCGACGCGTCAGAGCCCGCTGGCGTTGCGGCAAAGCGAAATGGTGCGGGACCGTTTGATGCTGTGTCATCCGGGGCTGGAAGTGACTCTGCTGCCGCTGTCCACCCGGGGTGACGAGGTGCTGGATCGGTCTCTGGCGGCGATAGGCGGCAAGGGTCTGTTCATCAAGGAGCTGGAGATCGCACTGGCGCAGGGTCGCGCCGACATCGCGGTTCACTCCATGAAGGATCTGCCGGCGCAGATGCCGGAGGCATTCATCATTGGTGCGGTGCTGGCGCGCAGTGAACCCCGGGACGCCTTCGTTTCCGCACGGTTGCCTGAAATCGGCTCGCTGCGGCCCGGACATCGGGTCGGCACCTCCTCGCTGAGGCGTCAGGCGCAGCTCCTCGAACGCTTCCCCGGCGTCGAGGTGGTGGCGCTGCGCGGCAACGTCGGCACCCGGCTCGGCAAGTTGGATGACGGCATGTTCGACGCCGCCATCCTGGCCGCGGCTGGTTTGGATCGGTTAGGGCTCGGGGGCCGGATTCGGCAGCGCTTGGCGCCAGCCCAGATGCTTCCCGCGGTCGGTCAGGGCGCCATCGGCATAGAGCTCCGGGCCGGAGATGACGTCGTGCTGGAGCGGGTGGCGGTGTTGCAGGATGAGATGACCGCCTGCTGCGTGGCGGCGGAACGCGCCATGAGCGGGCAGCTCGGTGGCAGCTGCCAACTGCCCCTGGCGGGCCACGCGACCATCGTGCAGGGGCGCTTGCACCTGCGCGCGCTGATCGCCATGCCGGATGGTGGCAAGGTCCTGCGCGCGGAGCAGCAGGGGGAGCCCGAAGACGCGGAAATGGTTGGACGTGCCGTCGCCGCTGACCTGATGGCGCAGGGTGGTGGCGCCATCCTGGAGTCGCTGGTTTCGTGACCGCCGCCGGCGGCATACCGGAGTCGAATGCGCTCGCCGGGACCGGGGTCGTCGTGGCCCGGCCCGGTGTCGCCGCTGACCGCTTTACGCTGCTGCTCGAGCAGTTGGGCGCCACGGTGCTGCCTTTCCCCGCCCTGCGGATCGAACCGCTATTCGGGCTGTCGGTACCGATCGGCCGCTACGACTGGGTGATCTTCATCAGTGCCAACGCGGTTCGGCACGGTATCCCGCATCTCACGCGTGACGGGGATTTTCCGGCGCGTCGCGTCGCCGCGGTGGGGGCGGCTACTGCCGCGGCGCTCGATCGGGCGGGCCGCCCAGCGGACCTGCTCCCGGAGCGGGATTTCTCCAGCGAAGGGTTGCTGCACTGCCAGCCATTGCGGCAGGTGGCCGGACAAAGGGTATTGATCGTCCGCGGTCGGGGCGGGCGGGAGACCCTCGCACGAACCTTGCGGGGCCGCGGAGCGGCGGTGGATTATTTCGCCTGTTACGAGCGGCGCTTCGTCACCCCCGACCCGGCGCCGCTGGCGCGCTGGCTGACCACCGGCGCCCCCTGCCTGGTGACCCTGACCAGTAGCCAGGTGGCCGAAGCGGTCTGGCGCGCCATGCCTGCCGCTCGGCACGGCTGGCTGCAGCGCGCCCCCCTCGCCTGTCTGAGCGAGGCGACCGCGCACCGCGCGCGGTCACTGGGTGCTCAGGGCGAGATCGAAATTGCGACCGACCACAGCGACCATGCTCTCGTGGAGGCGGTAAGGACCCTCGCGGGGCGGATGTCGCGCGTCATTGAAGGAGCTTGAGCGATGGTGAGAACGGAAACCCCCATCTGTGATTTCGGCAGGCCCGCGCCTGACTTCACCCTGCCAGACCCGTCGGGCGCGCTGCATTCCCTCGCGGCGTGCCGGGGCGAGCGGGGCACCCTGGTGATGTTCATCTGTAACCATTGCCCATACGTGCAGGCGGTGATCGACCGTCTGGTGGAGGATTGCAGGGCATTGCAGCAGGAAGGGGTCAGCAGTGTCGCCATCATGCCCAACGATATCGCTGCGTACCCGGAAGATGGCCCGGACCGAATGGCGGCATGGGCCCGGGAGAAGGCATTTCCCTTCCCCTATCTGTTTGACGAGACTCAGGCGGTGGCGCGCGCTTATGGCGCGGTCTGCACCCCGGATTTTTTCGGCTACAACGCACGCCTGGCGCTTCAGTACCGCGGCCGGCTCGACGCCAGCCGCAAGACGGCGGTGCCGGATGCGCGCCGGGATCTGCTGGCGGCAATGCGGCAGGTGGCGCGTACCGGTCAGGGCCCGGCTGAACAGATACCGAGCATGGGCTGCTCCATCAAGTGGCGGGAGGCGGGCTGCTGACCCGGGTGATGCGCAATGTACGGGCCGGAAAGGTGGCGTGTGGGTTCGTCACCGGGATTTTGCTGACGTGGTTTCTCGTCGGCTGTGGCGACTCGATACCCGAGCTTTCGCCTCTGCAGGCGGAGGCCGTCGTGCTGGCGTTCGGCGATAGTCTTACCAGCGGTACCGGCGCGGGTCGGGCGGAGAGTTACCCCGCACAGCTCGCACAACTGATCGATCGCCAAGTCGTGAACGCCGGTCGCCCTGGTGAACTCTCCGCACAGGGGTTGCGGCGGCTGCCCGCGCTGCTCGATGAATACCGGCCCGACCTGGTGATTCTCTGCCACGGCGGAAACGACATGCTGCAACGCCAGGACCTGTCCACCACCCGTGCGAACCTTGAGGCCATGGTGGAATTGGTTCTGGCCGCCGGGGCGCAGGTGCTGCTGATCGCGGTGCCGCAGCCGCGCCTGTTGGTGCGTCCCGAACCTCTGTACGCGTCGCTTGGCAAACGCTTCACCGTGCCGGTACTGCACGACAGCCTGAGCGACATACTCACCGATAGCGACCTGAAGGCCGACCCGGTTCACCCGAATGGGGCTGGCTATACTGTGCTGGCGCGGGAACTCGCTCGCCTGATGATCAGGGCGGGTGCCATCGGTGCCCGGGGACCGTCCTGAGCCGTCTGCGCGCGCTCATTTAAGATTAGTCTTCAGATGATCTGGAAACCCCATCTCACCGTAGCCGCGATGGTTGAACACGACGGCCGCTTTCTGGTCGTCGAGGAGCACAGCGAAGGCCGGCTGGTGATCAACCAGCCCGCCGGGCACGTCGAGGATGGCGAGGCGATTACCGACGCCTGTATCCGCGAAACCCTCGAGGAGACCGGCTGGCGGGTGACGCCGGATGCGCTGGTCGGGATCTACCGCTGGGTGAATCCCGGCACCGGCGACACCATGGTAAGGGTCTGTTTCGCCTGCAACGGCGCGCGGCAGGAGGCTCCCCGACCGCTGGACGACACCATCCACGCGGCCCATTGGTTGACGGAGGCACAGTTGCGCGCCGCCTGCGACCGCACGCGCAGTCCGTTGGTGCTGCGATGTCTGGACGATTTTCTCGCCGGTAACCGCCATCCCCTGGCGCTGCTCCAGGATGTCGTCTGACGCGGTGCCCTACCCGCCCGCCCCCGGCGCGCGCATCTTCGTCGGTCTGTCCGGCGGGGTCGATTCAGCGGTGGCGGCTCTGCTGCTCAAGCGGCAGGGTTACGAGGTTACCGGACTGTTCATGCAGAACTGGGAGGAGATTGACGGGGATGGCCGCTGCAGCGTCGCCGAGGACCTGGCGGATGCGCAGGCGGTGTGCGAGCGGCTCGATCTCCCACTGCAGACCGCCAATTTCGCCGAGGAGTACTGGGCGCGGGTATTCAGCCGTTTCCTCGATGAACACCGCGCCGGACGGACCCCCAACCCCGATGTGCTCTGCAATCGCGAAATAAAGTTCGATCTGTTCCTGAAACTGGCCCGCCAACGTGGCGCCGACGCCATCGCTACTGGCCACTACGCCCGGATTGCACCCTACGGCGACGGCCTGGCGCTGCGCCGTGCCGCCGATCGTGGCAAGGATCAGACCTATTTCCTGCACTCCCTGGGACCGCAGGAACTGTCTCGTTCGCTGTTTCCCTTGGCGGGGCTAGCGAAGCGGGAGGTGCGCGAAATCGCCCACCGCGAGGGTCTTCCTGTCGCGAACAAGAAAGACAGCACCGGCATCTGTTTCATCGGTGAGCGGCCTTTTCAGGCGTTTCTGGCGGAGTACCTGCCGGAAGCGCCCGGCGAAATCGTGGACGAGACGGGCCGGGTGCTGGGGGAGCACGTCGGGCTCGCGTTCTATACCCTCGGCCAGCGTCAGGGACTGGGTATCGGCGGATTGCGCGGCGCGCGCGGTCCGTGGTTCGTCGCCGCGAAGCAGATGTCGACCAACCGCCTGGTGGTGGTGCAGGGTCACGATCACCCGCTGTTGCTGTCGAGCGGTCTGGTGGCGCAGGAATGTTCCTGGGTTGCGGGAGCACCCCCGGGAGTTGAGTTCGCCTGCAGCCTGCAAACCCGGTACCGTCAGCGCGACCAGCCCTGCCGGGTCCGGTTGCTCGACACCGGACAGGCCGAGGTGCGCTTCGAGCAACCTCAGCGCGCCGTCACCCCGGGGCAGTTCGCGGTTTTGTACGATCGTGATGTCTGCCTGGGTGGTGGCGTCATAGCGCGCGTGGCCCCCTTGGATACCCGGGCTGCGGCAACAACCGGCGTTGATCGTTCGCGCGGATTCAGCAGCGCTTCCAGGTGATGAAGTGGCTGACCCCGTCCGCGGTAGCACTCAGGGTGAGTTGATCCCCGTCGAACTGTGCCATGCGTTCCTGGCGGCTGCCGACGAATGGCTGGAAGGAGCTGAGTTCCACGATGTGGACAACGCGGTCTTCGAGCACTTCGAACGGACCGCCGTATCCGAGATAGAGCCCGACACCCGGGATGCCGGTTCCGGCGTTGCCCTGGATCAGCGCGGACATGTATCCCGCTTCCGAATAGATGATGTAGCCGTGAGGCTTGTCGCCATAGGGGTGTGACTGCGCGCCGGACGCGTCCCGTGCGAGCCATGAAACCAGGCGCCAAGTACCGATGAACTGCGCTTTCTCCATGCTCCGGTTCCTCCTCTGTGTTGTATTCGGCCTGGCGTATCTGCCCGGCGAGACTAACTTAATCAGTGCCACGCGTACCAGTATCAATCGGTTCCCAGGGAAACCACGAAGTTTGAGAGTGATTTCCGATCACGCCAGGTGGCATTCGCCATTTGACTGTTCGGATCGGCGCAGGAATCACTTCCGGAAATGTCCGGCTGGCCGGCCAGCCACTCGAGGTGCCGCCTGACCAACAGATGGCCCGGCGAATGCGGCGCGTAGTTCTCGTCATACGCCATGCGTACGGCGTAGCTTTGCGGCGGTGAGACCAGGGAGATGATGATCGCCACCGGTCGGTCGTCCAGAGTGATTTTCGTGGCGCGTAACGCTCCGCGGACCGCGGCTTCATGACACAGCCTCCGAAAATAAAGACTGTTGACGCTGTGGTGTGTTAACGCAGTTCCGGCACTGCCTTTCCAGCCGGCTGCCTCAAGCGCCAGGAAGTGGTCGGCGTATTCCAGCGCGTCCCCGGCGTCCGCGCAGTGGCTGACAGCGACGTTGCCCTGTTCTGTCAGCCGCCTTTCCCGGCGCTGCAGGTCGTGACGTCGGCGCCGGCTGACACCGTCCCAGGCGTTGAATCGCTCCCCCAGATGGGCGTAACCGCGTTCGATACGTTGCTCCTCGAAGAGGCGGAAGCGTCCCGCGGCGGCTGCTGAACGAAGTTCCAAGGCGATCGTGCTGTCGCTGTCGACCAGCGGCAGCGACAGCGTGGCGCGGCGACCATGGATGTTCGCAAGCTCGTCGAGCAACGCATTCGTGGTGGCACCCGCGTTGACCCGATCGAGTAACGGCGTGCACAGCGAGCAGAAGTAATAGCGTAACGACTCCAGCCGCGCCGGTCGCAGCCATCCACCACTCTTGCGGTATACCGGCAGCAACGCCAGCAGTTCGCGCCGGCTCTCTGAATCTTTGCGCCAAACTGTCAAAAGGCTGGCACTATCCTTCTTCAGCCGCGGGTCGACACCGGCGAACGCATCGGCGGCCAGCGCAATCATCCATGGCTGGAAAAACAGGTTGGTTGCTCCCGCCCTGTTGCATAGCTCCCGCGCAGGCGATTCCAGGTCCGACAGATCCGATGGTAGGGGGCGGGTTTCGGCGGTGATGGACAGACTCACAAGCTCCCTGCTACC
>JAYZWP010000312.1:0-3331 GCA_036142245.1 Pseudomonadota bacterium
CTTTCATCCCGGCGCCATGGACGAGGCGCACCGCAACCGGGTGTCGGACGCGCAGGGGATCACCATCGGCATCGTCGCGCCGGACGGCAAGCAGGGCATGATCGAGCATGCCGAACAGTTCGTCGCGGCCGACATTCCGTTCCTGTTCGATCCGGGTCAGGGACTGCCGATGTTCAACGAAGCGGAACTGCTCGCCTTCATCGAGCAGGCCACCTGGGTCGTGGTCAACGATTACGAGAGCAAGTTGCTGCAGGAGCGCACGGAACTGTCGGCCGGGGAGATCGCCGACCGTGTGGAGGGACTCATCGTCACCCGGGGGGCGCGCGGCTCGGTCATCTACACGCGGGATGGCCGAGTCGAGGTGCCGGTGGTGAAGGCGCAGACCGTGGCGGACCCGACCGGCTGCGGCGACGCCTACCGCGCCGGACTGCTCTACAGCCTGATGAACGATTTCGACTGGAAGACCACCGGCCGGGTCGCCTCTCTGCTGGGCAGCCTCAAGGTAGGCTCCCACGGTACCCAGAACCACCGCTTCGAGGTGCAGGAATTCCACGACCGGTTCGTGGAGGCGTTCGGGTACTCGTTCTAGGGGTCGAGCCCCCACCGGTCGCCAGCGGCCCGAACCGGGGGGCTACGATCTGTCGAGGGGTCACCTTCAGGGCCGCATCCGCCAAGTCAACCGCGGCCTGCTTGCGTCCTGAGCGGTGCGGCGATTCAAACTCAGTAGAACCGGTCCAGCAGCAGCATGAAGATCGCCAGGACGATGACACCGACCACGGCGAAACGCAGCCGCCGTGGCGGGAGCCGCTTCGACAGGGTGCTGCCGTGATGGGTGCCGAGCAGCGAACCGGCGGCCATGAGCAGGGCGATCCCGGTATCGACGTCGGTCCCGTGCTCCGCCGAGCCGGTGAAGGCGTAGATGCCTGACATCACCGCCATGAGAAGGACGGCGATGACGATCGAACTGCCGACGTACTTGTGGGTCTCGCCGTAAAACAGGATCAGCGCCGGGATGATCAGGATGCCGCCGCCCACCGAGGTGGCTCCCATCACGGCGCCGATGAGCATCACCCCCAGGGTGCCCAGCGCGCGGCCGGCGGCGGTCCCGAAGAAGCGGCTGCGCAGGCGGCTGAAATCGATCAGGATCACCGCCAGCGAAAAGGCGATGGCTCCGATGACGGTGTAGCTGATGGCGCTTTGCAGCGCCTCGACGCCGTGCGGCGGCAGGGTCGCTTTCAGATACTTCACGGCGAAGGCACTGACCATCAGGCCCGGCAGCGCGGCGATCAGGAAGCGCAGGCTCACCCCCCAGTTGATGGTTTTCTGGTTGGCGTGGCGATAAGCCGCGTAGACCTTGGTCAGCACCGAGTAGAGCCCGGCCGTCCCCACGGCGGTTATCGGCTCGAGGCCGCCGAGAAGTAACAGCACCGGCACCGCCACCACGCCCCCACCGACCCCGGTGAGACCGATCAGAAAGCCGAGCACCGCCCCGGCGATGACATACAGGGCCACCATGATCACGGGACGGTGCGTCTGTGCGTGATCGCTGGCAACCCGCCGGGCGGCTTGGCCACCACGCGCATCAGCGGGGAGGTTCCAGGACCGCGCGGAAGGCCGCCAGGTCGGTGATCGGCTCCTGACAGACGGTGCCGCGGCAGCGGTAGGCGGTGACCTCTCCTTGGGCCACCTTGTCGGCCAGCACGGTTGGCAGCCCGGGCGCATCGGTGGGGATGGAAAACACCAGCCGGGTCGCGGCCGATTCGTTCTGCTGCGCGACGGCGCGCCAGGGTGCCGTGGCTGCCGCGGTGCCGCGCAGGATGATGGTCTCCACAGGGTTCAGGTGCTCTTCCAGGGCGGACAGCAGGGTGCAGAAGGCCATGGGTGCTTCGTTCATCGGCTGCCAGGCGCCGCGCAGGGTGCGTTCGGCGGCCTCAAGATAGCGCGGTTCGCCCAGCAGACAGCCGAGCCGGCCGAGCGCGCGCGCGGCGACGCCGTTGCCGGCCGGGGTGGCGTCGTCGCTGAGCGGCTTGGTGCGCACGATGAGTTGCTCGTGGTCGTCAGCGGTCATGAAGAAGCCGCCGTTTTCGGCATCCTCGAAGCGCGCCAGCAGGGTTTCGGCCAGCGTCGTGGCGAGGTCGAGGTCGGCGCTGTCCCAGCGCGCCTGCAGCAGCTCGAGAATGCCTTCCAGCAGATAGGCATGATCCTCCAGGTAGCCGTTCAGCGTGGGCGTGTCGGCGGTGGCTGCCGGGTGGGTCCCGGCGAGCAGACGGTCGTCGCGGATCAGGTCCCGGCGCACGAAATCGACGGCGCGCTGCGCGGATGCGATGAACTCCTCGCGCCCCAGGGCACGACCGGCCGCGGCCATGCCGCGGATCATGAGACCGTTCCAGCCGGTCAGGATCTTGTCGTCGAGTCCGGGGCGAACCCGGTGCTCCCGGGTGGCAAGCAGTTTCTGTCGCGCCGCGGACAACAACACCACGATGCGTTTTTCGGACATGGCGAGTTGCGCCGCGATCTGCGGAATATCCGCCGCTACGCCGAGGTGCCAGCGTCCCTCGAAATTGGCGGGCCGGTCCAGCCCGAACCGGGCGGTGGCGACGGCGTTCTCCGCGTCGCTCAACACCGCCCTGATGGCTTCCGGGTCCCACAGATAGAAGCGTCCCTCTTCGCCGTCGGAGTCGGCGTCCAGGGTGGAGAAGAAGCCGCCGGCATCGGACTGCATCTCCCGCATCACCCAGGCGCCGGTTTCCGCGAGTATTCGCTCAAACAGCGGTGCCCGGCTGTGGCGCAGTGCCGCGGCATACAGGCTCAACAACTGGGCGTTGTCGTAGAGCATCTTCTCGAAGTGCGGAATCGCCCAGCGCTCATCCACACTGTAACGAAAGAATCCACCGCCCAGGTGGTCGTAGAGGCCGCCATCGGCCATCTTCCCCAGGGTGAACAGCGCCATGGCGGCATGACCCTCCTCACCGGTACGCCGGGTTTCCCGCAGGCAGCGCTCCAGCGACGGGGGATGGGGAAATTTCGGCGCATCGCCGAAACCGCCGTGGGTGGCGTCGAACTGCTGCAGCAGCTGATTGGCGGCCCCCTCGAGCGGTGCGGAACCCAGCGTCCCGGCATCGACCAGCACGGTGCGTTCGATCCGCTCCAGGGTTTCCCGCAGCGAGCGGTTCTGCTGCTCCAGTTCGTCGCGGTGGCTGGTGTAGTAGTCATGGACCCGCTGCAGCATGTCGGGAAAGGCGGGCAGGCCGTGGCGCGCGGTCTTGGGGAAATAGGTGCCGCCGAAAAAAGGCGTCTGGTCCGGCATCAGAAACATGGTCAGCGGCCAGCC
>JAYZWP010000313.1:0-5345 GCA_036142245.1 Pseudomonadota bacterium
GTGGACGCTTTTCTCACCGATCTTGCCGGCGGGCACGGCTACTCCCCGGCGACCTGCACGAACTACCGCCGCGATCTGCTGCGCTGCTGGCGCTGGTTGTCGGAACGGGATATACCGGATTGGTCCCGGTTGCAGACCCGGGACGTGCACCACCTGGTCGGAGACTTCCACGCCGCCGGTCTGGCGTCACGCTCCATCGCCCGCTGTCTGGCGGCACTGCGCAGCTTCTATCGCTGGCAGATGCGTCAGGGCCACATCAAGGATAATCCGGCGCAGGGCATCCGCCCGCCGAAACTGCGCCGCCGCCTGCCCGACGTGCTCGACGTGGACGCCACGGCGCAGCTACTCGAAACCCCCGCCGATACGGCGCTCGAGGTACGCGACCAGGCCCTGTTCGAACTGATCTACTCCTGCGGGCTACGTCTGGCGGAGGTGGTCTCCCTGAACGAGCGGGATCTGCCCGGACCGGACGCCTCCTTGCGCGTCACCGGCAAGGGCGCCAAGACCCGTCAGGTACCTGTCGGCCGCAAGGCCCGGGACGCGCTGGCGCAGTGGCTGGCCTTGCGCCCGCGGCTGGCCGCGCCGGACGAGCCGGCGTTGTTTGTCTCCCGCCGCGGCGGCCGCCTCGGCGCGCGGACCGTGCAGCGCCGTCTCAGCCGGTGGGCGCGGCGGGCGGGTTGCGACGTGCCGGTGCACCCGCACATGCTGCGCCACTCCTTTGCCAGCCACCTGCTGGAGTCGAGCGGCGATCTGCGGGCGGTGCAGGAGCTGCTCGGCCACACCAACATCAGCACCACGCAGATTTACCCCCATCTCGACTTTCAGCACCTGGCGCGCATCTACGACGCCGCGCACCCGCGCGCGCGGCGCCGCGTTCCGGGCCGCGGGCCACGGACCGAAGATAACGGCGAACCTTGACGTAAACTGAGCTGTTCCACTTCGGAGCAGCAGTCTTGGATCAACTACACGGCACTACCATCCTTTCCGTGCGCCGCGGCAACGTGGTGGCGATCGGCGGCGACGGCCAGGTGACTCTCGGCAATACCGTGGTGAAAGGCAACGCCCGCAAGGTGCGGCGCCTGTTTCACGATCAAGTGCTGGCCGGTTTTGCCGGCGGCACGGCGGATGCGTTCACACTGTTCGAGCGGTTCGAGGGAAAGCTTGAGAAACATTCGGGCAACCTGACCCGGGCGGCGGTGGAACTCGCCAAGGACTGGCGTACCGACCGCATGCTGCGGCGCCTCGAAGCCATGCTGGCGGTGGCGGATGCCAGCGCCTCTTTGATCATCTCCGGCAGCGGTGATGTCATCGAGCCGGAACAGGGGCTGATCGCCATCGGCTCCGGCGGCGGCTTCGCCCAGGCAGCGGCGCGCGCCCTGGCCGATGAAACAGAACTCACGCCGCGCCAGATCGTCGAGCGCAGCCTCGCCATCGCGGCGGATATCTGTATCTACACCAACCAATCCATCACCATCGAAGAACTCGCTTGAGCGAAGGGCTCGGAGCCTTGCATACCGACATGTCCATGACCCCCAGAGAAATCGTCCAGGAACTGGACAAACACATCATCGGCCAGGCAGAGGCGAAGCGTGCCGTCGCCGTGGCCCTGCGCAATCGTTGGCGGCGCATGCAGGTGGATGAGACCCTGCGCCAGGAAATCACGCCGAAGAACATCCTCATGATCGGGCCGACGGGCGTCGGTAAAACGGAGATCGCCCGGCGACTGGCAAAATTGGCCAATGCCCCGTTCATCAAGGTGGAAGCCACCAAATTCACCGAGGTGGGTTATGTCGGGCGGGACGTCGATTCCATCATTCGCGACCTGACGGATGTCGCGGTGACCCTCACACGCGAGGCGGAAACCAAACGGGTCCAGCACCGCGCAGAGGAGGCCGCGGAAGAACGGCTGCTGGACATTCTGCTGCCGCCGGCGCGGGATTTTGGCAACAACGAGGACAACAGTCTGCCGGAGGAATCGGAAACGCGGCAAAAGTTCCGCAAGAAACTGCGCGAAGGGGACCTGGACGACAAGATCGTGCAGATCGAGATCAGCGCCATTCCGGTGGGTGTTGAAATCATGGCTCCGCCGGGAATGGAGGAGCTGACCAATCAACTGCAGAGCATGTTCCAGGGCATGTCCAGCGGGCGCAAGCGGTCCCGCACGGTCAAGGTGTCCGAGGCGATGCGCATCCTCACCGAAGAAGAGGCCGCCGCCCTGATCGACGATGAGGAGATCAAGCTGCGCGCCATCGAAAGCGCCGAACAGAACGGCATCGTTTTCCTCGATGAGATCGACAAGCTGGCCCAGCGCGGGGGCGAGCGCAGCGGCGCCGAGGTGTCCCGCGAAGGGGTGCAGCGGGATCTGCTGCCGCTGGTGGAGGGCTCCACCGTCAGCACCAAGTACGGGCCGGTACGTACCGACCATATGCTGTTCATCGCTTCCGGTTCATTCCACCTCACCAAGCCGTCGGATCTCATTCCGGAATTGCAGGGCCGCCTGCCGAACCGGGTCGAACTGACGCCCCTGAAAACGGAAGATTTCGTCCGCATCCTGCGCGAGCCCGACGCTTCGCTGACCCATCAGGCCACGGCGTTGATGGCAACCGAGGCGGTGACCCTGACGTTCAGTGATGACGGGGTGGACCGTCTCGCGCAGATCGCCTTCCAGGTGAATGAAAGCACGGAGAACATCGGCGCCCGCCGTCTGCACACGGTCATGGAGCGGCTGCTGGAAGAGATCTCATTCGAGGCACCGGACCGGGCCGGCACCCGGGTGACGATCGATCGCGAGTACGTGGATCGTCAACTCACCGGGCTGGCGAAAGACGAAGACCTCAGCCGTTACATCCTGTAGCGGCGGGACGCGTCCATGGCAGGCGACGAGCAGTTGACCGACTTCGGCTACGAGCAGGTCGGGCGACACGAGAAGAGCGCCCGGGTGCGCGAAGTGTTCGACTCGGTGGCGCCGCGCTATGACCTGATGAACGACCTGATGTCCCTGGGGCTGCATCGGGCGTGGAAGCGCATCGCCGTGGCCCGTTGCGGTTACCTCAAGGGGCGCAGCGTACTGGACCTGGCGGGGGGCACCGGTGATCTGGCGCGGCTGCTGGCGCCCAGGGTCGGACCGGAAGGCACAGTGGTGCTTTCTGACATCAACGGCGCCATGCTGGCACGCGGCAGGGACCGGTTGCTGGACGCCGGAATCACCGCTCCCGTCACGCTCTGTCAGATCGACGCCGAGCGGCTGCCCTTCGGGGACGGCAGTTTCGACCTTCTGACCATCGGTTTCGGCTTGCGCAACGTCACGGACAAGATGGCCGCACTGCGGGAAATGCACCGGGTCCTGCGTCCCGGCGGGATGACAATGATCCTGGAATTTTCCCGTCCGAATCCCCTGATCGCCCCGGCGTACGACCTCTACAGCTTCGCGGTGCTGCCCGCCCTGGGGGGCGCCGTGGCGCGGGACGCCGGCAGTTACCGCTACCTGGCGGAATCCATCCGCCGCCACCCGGATCAGGAAACCTTGCGCCAGATGATGACGGACGCGGGGCTGGAGCGCTGCCGGTACGTCAATCTCTCCGGCGGCATCGTCGCCATCCATACCGGCTACCGGCTGCAGGGAAGCGGATGTT
This sequence comes from Pseudomonadota bacterium, assembly GCA_036142245.1. Taxonomy (GTDB): domain Bacteria; phylum Pseudomonadota; class Gammaproteobacteria; order Immundisolibacterales; family Immundisolibacteraceae; genus JAYZWP01. The sequence goes on from JAYZWP010000313.1 coordinate 3,633, forward strand.
GAACCTGCGGCAGCGGGCGGAGCAGTTTCTCGGTAACGCGATCCGCACCAACCCGGACTGCGAACGTCTGTGCGCCGACCTGGCGGGCAGACTGCTGGTGGTTCAGGTCAGTGGCCTGTCGCGGCCGATCAACCTGATGGTCATGGCGGACGGCAGTGTGCTGCTGCCCGCCGCTCAGGCGCCGGCAGATGTCACCATAGCCGGGACCCTGCCGGCACTCGGTGCCTATCTGCTGGGTATCGAACCGCGGAACGTGGCGCTGCGCGACGACCTTCACGTGAGCGGCAACGCCCACCTGGCGCAGAAATTCCAGGCCCTGTTCCGCGGCGCCAGGTTGGACTGGGAGGAGTCACTGGCCGGTGCCGTGGGTGATCTGCCGGCACGCCGGCTTAACAATCTGGCCAAGGGTGGTGCCGCGGCGGCGCGACAGGCCGGAGAGACCCTCGTGACTACCCTTCTCGACTACGTGAAGTACGAATCGGAACGGGTGCCGGCACCGGAAGAGTGGCACGCGTTCGTCGCCGATCTGGCCGCGCTGCGGCGCGACCTCGACAGCGCCGAACGGCGCCTGCGGGACCTTGCTGCTCGCAGGCCATGATCACGCCGACGGACCTGCTGCGGCTGGGACGCATCGCACTGGTGCTGATCGGCGAGGGGGTGGACGAATTGCTGCTCGCCGACGCTTCCCGGCCAACGGTACGACTCTTCTTCCGCCTGCTGCCCTGGAACTGGGTGCCGCGACGTCGGGCACCGCGGGGGGTGCGGCTGCGCCGCTCGCTGGAGCGGCTGGGCCCCATCTTTGTGAAATTCGGGCAGATTCTGTCGACCCGGCGCGACCTGCTGCCGCCGGACATCGCCGACGAACTGGCGGCGCTGCAGGACCGGGTACCGCCGTTTCCGGGAAGTATCGCGCACCGCTTGGTGGAAGTCGCTTACGAGGGTCGGCTCGACAACTGGCTGGCCCGCTTCGACGACGACCCGCTGGCTTCCGCGTCCATTGCCCAGGTACATACGGCACGGCTGCACGACGGGCGAGAGATCGTTCTCAAGGTGCTGCGCCCCGGCATTGAAAGGACCATCCGGCGCGATCTGCGACTGCTTTACCATCTCGCGCGGTTGCTCGGGGGCCTGACGCGCGACATCGCCCGGCTCAGGCCGCGCGAGGTGGTGGCGGAGTTTGAATTCACGCTCATCGAGGAACTCGACCTGGTACGCGAGGGGGCCAACGCCAGCCAACTGCGGCGCAATTTTGCCGACAGCGGTCTGCTTTATGTACCGGAGGTGTACTGGGAGTTCACCCGCCCGGGCGTTCTGGCGATGGAGCGGATCGACGGCATCCCGGTGGATGACATCGCCGCACTGCAGTCGGCCGGTGTGGACCTGCGCGCGCTGGCTCATGCCGGAGTGGAGATCTTTTTCACCCAGGTGTTCGAACACAATTTTTTTCACGCCGACATGCACCCGGGAAACATCTTCGTCTCGCCGCAGGGGCGCTACCTGGCGGTGGATTTCGGCATCATGGGCACCCTGGACCCACGGGACCAGCGGTATCTGTCACAGAACTTCGTTGCCTTTTTCAATCGCGACTACCGTGCCGTGGCCGAGGCGCACGTGCGGGCCGGCTGGGTACCGCCCGGCACCCGGATCGATCAGTTCGAATCAGCGATCCGGGCGGTGTGCGAGCCGATCTTCGACAAACCGCTGAGCGAGATC
>JAYZWP010000314.1:0-4817 GCA_036142245.1 Pseudomonadota bacterium
GCCCGGTCACGGTTGTGGGTCAGCAGCGCGTAGGTCATGCGCCGCGCCGATTTCGGACCGACACCGGGCAGGCAGCGCAGTGCGTCCACCAACTGTTCGACCAAGTCGCCTGTTTCAGGCATCGACATCACGCATTGCGCAGGCCGGGCCACCCAATGGTCGAGTACGCCATCACCCCCCCAGACCGAATCCGGGAAGGGGCATGCCACCCAGCATGCCGGACATCTTCTCCTGCACGGTGGATTCCACACGACGCACCGCGTCATTGATCGCAGCGGCCACCAGGTCCTCAAGCATTTCCCGATCATCCTCTGTCAGCAGCGATGGGTCGACGGCAACGCGCCGGACGTCATGCCGACAGGTCATGGTCACCTTCACCAGACCGCCGCCGGATTCCCCCTGAACTTCGATGGAGCCGAGTTCGGCTTGCGCCTTCTCCATCTGCTTTTGCATCTGCTGCGCCTGCTTCAGCAGCTGGTTCATGTTGCCTTTCATTCCGATCTCTCCGCTGATTCCAGTAACCGTACCTGGCTGGTGTCGAGCTCTCCGCCCAACACCTTCCGCAATTGCTTCACCACCGGTTCCTCGGCCAGGGATCGACCCGCCGCGCGCAGTGTCTCGTCCAACGCAGCCTGCCGCCGCACGGCGGGCGTCTCTTCGACACCGCTGGAAACGATATCGAACTGCAACCGCACGCTCTCACCCCAGGCGTCCGCCAGCGCCAGGGAGAGCTCCTGCCGGGTGTGATCGTTCAGCAACGCCTGGTGCGCCGTTGCCAAATGCAGGATGGCGCGCCCCGGGGCGCGTTCAACGAGGCGAGTATTGGCGGCCAGTTCCCGGGTCATACCCGCCAGAGGGAGACCCTGAACGACGTGTTCCCAATCGGCGCCGGTCTGCCCCGACGACTGTTCAGGCACGACGGCCGCCGGTGCTGCCCGAAGAGAGCCCGTATCCCCCGGTTGAGCCGCAGTGTGACCGGCTGATTCCGCCTCGCCGCCCGCTTCGGCTGTTCCATGCCCCCCCTTGGCATCGACGCTGCCTCCCGACTCGGCGGGCCGGAACGCCAACATACGCAGCAGGGTCATTTCGACTGCGGTGCGCGGGTCCGGCAAATGCGGTAAATCGCGTCTGCCGGCAACGGCAATCTGGTAGTAAAGCTGCACTTCCTCCCTCTCCAGTTGGGCCGCGAGGGAGTCCACCAGGGACAGATCAGAGCCGGCGGGCAGCTCGGCATCCGGCACCAGTTGCCGTATGGCGACCTGGTGCAGGAGGTTGATCAGGTCATTGAGGATTACGCCAAAATCCGCCACCTGGGGCGCCATCTCCCCCACCTGTGCCAATACCCCCGATCCGTCTCCTTGATGCACTGCCTGAACCAGGGCTCCGGCGTGCTGCGGCGACAACGTGCCCAGCATCTCGCGTACGCCGGCCTGATCCAACGCGCCGCCGAGGAAGGCAATCGCCTGATCCAGCAGGCTCAGCGCATCGCGCATACTGCCTTCCGCGGCGACAGCGATTTCGCGAAGCGCCCCGTCCGGTGCTTCCAGCCCCTCAGCGGCGCAGATTTTCCGCATCTGTTCCACCAGCAGGTCATGCGTCAGACGATGCAGGTTGAAGCGCAGACAACGCGATACCACGGTGACCGGCAGTTTCTGGGCGTCCGTGGTGGCGAACAGGAATTTAACGTGGGGAGGCGGTTCCTCCAGCGTCTTCAACAGGGCATTGAAACTGCTGTTCGAAAACATGTGCACCTCGTCGATGAGGTACACCTTGTAACGCCCCTGCGACGGGGCGTATTGCACGTTTTCGAGCAATTCCCGGGTGTCTTCCACGCCCGTACGGGACGCCGCGTCCACCTCGATCAGATCGAAAAACCGCCCGGCATCGATCGCCGTACAACTGCCGCACTCCCCGCACGGCTCGGCCGAAACCCCCTGCTCGCAGTTCAGCGCCTTGGCAAAAATACGCGCCACCGTCGTCTTGCCGACCCCACGGGTGCCGCTGAACAGGTACGCGTGGTGCAGCTGATCGCGTTTCAGGGCGTTCACCAGCGCGCGGCGGACGTGATCTTGCCCCACCAATTCGGCGAAAGTACGCGGCCGCCATTTGCGGGCGAGGACCAGATAACTCATTCAGCGCACGTCAGATAAACCGGATGGGCGGCGGTACCGGCCAGCCCGACCCCGGCGCCTGTATCAACCGCTACCGCTGCTCCCTTCCGGGCCTGACGGGGTTCACGGTCTAACATCGCGGGGAGACTCACCGGCCCGCCATTGAACGGGAGCATTCACCCTGGCGGGAGTTGCAGCGCACTATGTTACTCGGACCTGACTGTTTTTACCCAATCCCACCGACCGATATGAGTGCCGTGGAGCCACGCCAGCGTGGCGGCTGATCCTCGTGAACCAATGCCATCGCGGGTTATCTGACTTTAGTACCGGCGAACCACCGCCGCGCGTCGACAGGAATTCGTCACATGAATGATCACCGCTGCGCCACGCTCTACCGGATGGTAATGGATCACCACCTGTGTCCCTATGGCATCAAGTCGAAATGGCTGCTCGAACGCGAAGGCTACGCGGTGCAGGACAACCACCTCACGACCCGCGAACAGACGGAGACATTCAAGGCGAGACACGGGGTCGAGACCACTCCTCAGACATGGATCGGCGACGAGCGGATCGGCGGATATGACGCACTGCGTCGGCATTTCGGCAAGACAGTGGACCCGCAGGACAAGACCAGCTACCAACCGGTCATAGCCCTGTTCGCCATGATGGCGCTAATGGCGCTGGGAGCGGCATGGGTTGCCACGGGCCAGGTGGTCTCGGTACACGCCGTCGAATGGTTCGTCACATTCTCGATGTGCGGTCTGGCCTACCTCAAGCTGCGGGACGTGGAGAGTTTCTCGACCACGTTCCTCAATTACGACCTGCTGGCGAAACGATGGGTGCCTTACAGCTATCTGTATCCTTTCGCCGAAGGTTTGGCGGGACTGCTGATGACCGCCCAAGTACTCGACTGGGTGTCGGTTCCCGTAGCTCTGTTCATTGGCACAGTCGGAGCCAGCAGCGTGTTCAAGGCAGTCTATGTCGACAAACGGGAACTCAAGTGCGCTTGCGTCGGCGGCGACTCGAATGTCCCGCTCGGCGTCGTATCACTCACGGAGAACCTGTTCATGATCGGTATGGCCATGTGGTTGCTGCTCAAACCTGCGCTGAGCTAAGGACACTCCGATCCATTCCGGGTTTTGCGTCCTGGGCGGGATGCTCCGCATGACCATTCACTGCGTGATTGATTCATGGAGCACAGCGCCGGTGGATACCACGCTGCAGCGAGCTGAACGACGCGTTAGACCGGCCTATTTCAGAGACTGCCTCGTCATGCAGCCCGCGCTGGACAGGCCTGGAACTGCGCTGAGAGCAGCCTGCGCAGCGAAGTCGATCCTCACCTCAGGTTCCGACCTTTGGAGGGTCGCGTGCAATGTTGCGGGGAACGTCGACCGCCGAGAGAGAGCCCCCACCAAAAAACTGGCGGAGAGAGAGGGATTCGAACCCTCGATGGGTGATTAGCCCATACTCCCTTAGCAGGGGAGCGCCTTCAGCCACTCGGCCATCTCTCCGAAACCGTTCCGGCATCACATGCCGAACAATATTTTGCCTGATTCCGCCGCAAGCCCACAGCCGTGACTTCAGAAACGGCGATACCCGCGCGTCGGCACGTCTCCATCGCCCGTATCCGCCGAGTCGCTCTACGGGAACGGTTACTCTTCCGCTTCCGTGACGCTCTCCAGTATTGGAGTGGTCACGTGTTGTGTCCTCTCGCGACTGCGGAATTCCTTGCGGATTTTCTCGAAGATCTCCTCGCGGTGGACGGTGACGCTCCGCGGCGCTTTGACGCCCAAACGCACCTGGTTGCCTTTGACTCCGAGCACCGATATTCGAACGTCATCCCCAACCATCAGGGATTCCCCGATTCTGCGCGTCAGTATCAGCATGCCCCCCCTCCTTGTAGTCTCCGGGGACTTGCCATCATGGCGCCTACCCCGACTGGCTCGACAGCTGATTGCACTGCAACACAATTTTGCGTGCAGTGCAACATGATGCTCACGAAGCACTAGATTCCGCGAGACCAAATGCATGATGCAGTGCCCGCACGGCTAATTCAAGGTACTTTTCATCGACGACCACCGAAATCTTGATTTCGGAAGTCGAAATCATCTGGATATTGATCCCTTCCGCGGCCAGAGACTTGAACATGGAGCTGGCAATACCGGCGTGGGAGCGCATGCCGACTCCAACCGCAGAGACCTTCACGATGGAATCATCCGCCAGAACCTCGCGGGCGCCTATTTCGGCCTTTACTGGCTGTAACGCCATTACAGCCGCGGGCAGATCGTTGCGATGCACGGTAAACGTGAAGTCGGTCAGACCGTCGCTGCCGACGTTCTGAATGATCATGTCGACTTCGATATTGCAGTCCGCCACCGGACCGAGAATGGCATGGGCAATACCGGGACGATCCGGCACGCCGAGCACGGTCACTTTCGCCTCATCCCGGTTGAAGGCGATGCCGGAAATGACGGGCTGCTCCATGGTGTTGGGCTCCTCAAAGGTGATCAGGGTACCGGGACCCTCCTGGAAAGTGGAGAGAACCCGCAGCGGTACGCGGTATTTGCCTGCAAACTCCACCGACCGGATCTGCAATACCTTGGCTCCCAGGCTGGCCATTTCGAGCATCTCCTCGAAGGTGATGCGGTCCAGACGACGGGCATTCGACACGACCCGGGGATCAGTGGTGTAGACCCCGTCGACATC
>JAYZWP010000315.1:0-10350 GCA_036142245.1 Pseudomonadota bacterium
TGACAAACCGTTCAGGTCGGTGATGACCCGGTTGTAATCGAGGATCTGCACCTGGTCGTGGGGGAAAATCACGGTCAGAAAATAATCAGCGCCGTCGGCCCCGTTTCGCGCGGCGGCAACCCGGCTCGCGGCCGCCGAACGGTGGTGGCCATCCGCGATATAGAGCACGCCCAGACGTTCCATGGCGTGGGTAATACCGTCAATCACCGCCGGCTCCCGCACAACCCAAAGTTGGTGACGCACATCACCGGCGGCGACGGCGTCGATTTCCGGCTCCGTCGATAACGTCTCCCGCAGTAGAGCCGTCAACTCGGCATCTTCTCGGTGAACCAGAAACACCGGCCCGGTCTGGGCGTTCAGCGCTTCCATATGACGTACCCGGTCATTCTCCTTCTTCGGGCGGGTGAATTCGTGCTTGCGGATGGTGTTGGCATCGTAGGCGGCCACCGAAGCCGCCGCCACGATCCCGGTCTGCACGTGCTCCCCCATGGTGAGCCGGTACAGGTAGTAATAGTTGCCGGGGTCGCGCTGCAACGCGCCCGACTCGATCAGGCGGCGGAAGTTGCTCGCTCCCTGCGCGTACACCGCATCCGCGTAAGGGTCAGTATCCGGTGGCAGGTCGATCTCCGGTTTGGAAACGTGCAGAAAGCTGACCGGGTTGCCGGCCGCCTGCGCACGAGCCTCCGCACTGTTGAGCACGTCGTAGGGTGGAGCGAGCACCTCGCCGGCGCGGCTTGCTACCGGACGCAGACCGGCGAAAGGTTTGATGAGAGACATGTACAGATTCCTTATCAATCCGGATGGGTCAGATCACAACGCCGCTAAAGGCTGCCTGACTGACGCGCGAGCCCGGTATTTCGCGGGTCCGAAAAACAGAGACCGCTGAGATCCCGCGGCACTCGAAGGCGCTTCCGACCCGTGCGTTGCGTTGGTCCGCCGCGTAACCCACCCGGTAGCAGCCTGCACCCGACGGACCGCGCTATCGAAAGCCAGCCCCCCGGTTGCGGTGGAAAGGCTACGGAGCCGCCACGGTGAGGTAGCTCCCATGGGAACACATCGGCGATCGTAGCCCCGCTGCGCGGGTCCTGGTCAGGCCTGCAGACGCCGTAACGCCTCGATACGCGCCTCCAGAGGCGGGTGGGTCATGAACAAGGCGCGCAACCCCTGCCGCTTGCCGGAGTTGATACCGAACGCCTCGATCTGGTCCGGCAACTCGGCGGGCTGCCCGCCCTTGAGCCGCTCCAGGGCCGCGATCATGCGGCCGGTTCCTGCGAGCCGCGCCCCACCACAATCGGCTCGAAACTCCCGCTGGCGGCTGAACCAGGTGACGATGATGCTGGCCAGAATCCCGAAGACGATCTCCAGCACCATCACCGTCATGAAATAGGCGAAATAACCGCCCTCGCGACCACTTCCCCGATTAATCGCCGAAGCCACCACCCGTGCAAGGAAGATAACGAAGGTGTTGACCACGCCCTGAATCAGCGCCAGGGTCACCATGTCACCGTTGGCCACATGACTCACCTCATGGCCGAGTACGGCCTCGGCCTCGTCCCGGCTCATGGAGCGCAACAGACCGGTGCTGACGGCCACCAAAGCTTTGTTACGGGACATGCCGGTAGCAAACGCATTCATTTCAGGCGCGTCGTAGATCGCCACTTCGGGGACACCGATCCCCGCCTGCCTGGCCTGCGCCTGGACGGTTTTCACCAGCCAGGCCTCGGTCTCGTTACGCGGCTGCTCGATCACCTTGGCGCCGGTTGCCATCTTGGCCATCGGCTTGGACAGCGCCAGGGAGATGAAAGAACCGCCCATGCCGAACACCGCGGCAAAGATGAGCAAGGAGGTGTAATTGATGCCCTGCGCGGTCAGATAGGGCTCCACACCCAGCAGGCGCAGCACGAAGCTGAGCACCACGATAATGGCGAGGTTGGTCGCCAAGAACAGCACGACTCTTTTCATTTCAGTACATTAAAAATCTCTGACCCGCAGGCCGGATACCGCATTAGATGGTGCCTCCAACCTTTGGTTTCAAGGTTTCGTACCGCGGCCGGAAAAGGTGCGAATGATACACTGGCGCTGCGTTTCAACGCCGTGACAGCGTGCCCCGAACGCAATCCGAGAGCAAGATTTTCCATGCCAGAACCCGACTTTCTCGTCCGTCCCGGGCAGGAGCGTATCGCCTACCATCGCTCCCGCGGCATCAGCCCTGGCGTGGTGTTTTGCGGCGGCTTCATGTCCGACATGACCGGCACCAAAGCGACGGTGCTGGAAGCCTTTTGCCGGGATAACGGCCGTGCCTACGTACGCTTCGACTACCAGGGTCATGGGCAGTCCGGGGGACGATTCGAGGATGGCACCATCAGCCGCTGGCGCGATGACGCCCTGGCGGTGATCGACCGGCTCACCGAGGGGCCGCAGCTGCTGATCGGATCCAGCATGGGGGGCTGGATCAGCCTGCTGTGCGCGCTGGCACGGCCCGACAGGATAATCGGCCTGGTGTTACTCGCGCCGGCACCGGATTTCACCGCCGAGATGCTGCACCAGGAGTTCAGCCCCGCACAGCGCCGCGAACTGCTGGAACACGGCCGCCTGGAACGACCCACCGAGTACGGTGACGCGCCTTATGTCATCACCCGAACGCTGATCGAAGACGGGAACCGTAACCTGCTGTTGCAGGGCCCGCCGATCGAGCTGAACTGCCCGGTGCGGATCATTCAGGGGATGCGCGACAGCGACGTGCACTGGCGCCGCGCCCTGCGCCTGGTCGACGCGCTGGCTGGTCCCGACACGACCCTGACTCTGGTAAAAACGGGTGACCATCGCCTCTCGGAACCGGAGGATATAGAGCGGCTCTGCGTCACCGTGGCGCAGCTCTGGGACAGGGCCTGAAACGAGAGTTGCGGACCACCGGGAGAGGCTCTAAGGTCACCGAAAAATCGTCAGACTGCGGTCCTGCCGCGGCAACCCAACAACAGTGGATGGAGGAGACAACCATGGCCTATGACCTGCTGATTCGGGGCGGGACCGTCATAGACGGCACCGGAGCGGACCGTTTTATCGCGGATGTGGCGGTGAAGGACGACAAAATCGCCGCGGTCGGTCAGGTCGCGGGAGACGCCGCGCGGATTATCGATGCCACCGGCAAGGTGGTCACGCCGGGCTTCATAGACCCCCACACCCCCTACGATGCCCAGATGAGCTGGGACCCGCTGGTTACCCCCACGTCCTGGCACGGCATCACCACCACCGTGATCGGCAATTGCGGGGTGGGCCTCGCCCCCTGCCGTCCGGAGTTTCGCGAGCATGCGTTGTGGGATCTGATCAACGTCGAGGCGATGTCGAAGGAAGTGCTCGAGGCCGGCATCGAGTGGCAGTGGGAAAGTTTCGGTCAGTTCATCGACGCCACACTGAAACGGGGCAGCGCGATCAACGTAGGGTTTCTGGTCCCGCTCTCGCCACTGCGCACCTTCGTCATGGGAGACGCCGCCTCACAGCGGGCCGCGACGCCTGAGGAAACCGATCAGATCTGCGCGCTACTCGACGAGGCGGTAGCGGCCGGGGCGCTGGGTTTCAGTTCGTCTCAGCAGCCCAACCATATCGGCTATCAGGGCAAACCCCTGGCGAGCCGCCTGACCAGCGATGAGGAATTTGCCGCCTACGCCCGCACCATGGGCAAGCGCGGGCGGGGCGGCATCGAGATCGCCGTTACCAAGTCCCTCGCCACCCTGGCGGACGACGAGGTCGATCTGCTGGAAATGCTGGCGGATGAGAGTGGCCGGCCGGTCACCTGGCTCACGCTGCTGGATCTGAACGCGAATCCCGGTATCGCCCTCACGTCGGTTGCCAAGACCGACCGTATCGTCGACAAGGGGGTCCACCCGCAAACCGTGGTGCGGCCGTTCCTGGCGGAAGCGGACATTCACAACCCCTTCATGTTCGCGCCTCTGCCGGCGTGGAAGGCCGCATTCAACCAGAGCCGCGCAGCACAGAAGCAGCTCTACTCCGATGCCGCCTTCCGCCGGCAATTCCGTGACGACATGGCAAACGCCCGGTCGCTGGTGCGGGACTGGGATCATTTCGAAGTCCTGGAGGTACAGAACCCCGACCTGCGTCCGCTGATCAGCAAGACCATCAGCCAGATCGCCGACGAGCGCGGCACGCATCCGGCGGACACCTTCCTCGACATCGCCGTGCAGGACGACATCCACGTGCGCTTCCGGGTCGCGGTGGCCAACTCCACCGAGGAGAACCTCATCCAAATGATCACCGATCCGCGCATCCGCATCGGCCTGGGGGACGGCGGCGCCCATGTCGACATGCTCTGTGAGGCCGGATACACCACCTATCTGCTCGGCCACTGGGTACGCGAGCGCGGCATCATGTCCCTGGAGCGTGCCGTCCAGCGCATCACCTCGGAAGCGGCGGCACTGTTCGATATCCGCGGCCGCGGGACCCTGGCCGAGGGCATGGCGGCCGACATCGTGGTGTTCGATGCCGACCAGATCGGTTCCGACCGCCGGCCTCACCTGGTCCACGACCTGCCTGCGGGCGGCAAACGGATGATCGCCGAGGCCCGCGGCGTCGACTACACCATCGTGAACGGTCAGCTGGTGTTCGATCAGGGTCGCCACAGCGGCGCGCTGCCCGGCCAGGCCGCGAACTGACGGATTCACTGTCCATTACCACCGGAGCTTCACAATGGACATGCAAGTGCATCGGGATGAGACGGACGCGCTAGCCCGTCTGGATGAGCTTTTCGTCGACGATCCGGCCACACGGCGCTTCAACGTCCACCGCGATCTGTTCCGCGACGAGGCGCTGTTCGCCCTGGAGATGGCGCATGTCTTCGAGGCGAGCTGGGTTTACCTGTGCCACGAAAGCCAGTTGCCGAATCCCCATGATTACTACAGCACGCGCATTGGCCGCCAGCCGGTGGTGGTGTTGCGGGATGGCGCCGGCCGGCTGGGCGGCTTTCTGAATGTGTGCCCGCACCGCGGTACCCGGCTCTACGTTCAGCGTAGTGGCAACAGTGCAATACAGATGTGCCCCTATCACGCCTGGTGCTTCGACTCCGCCGGCCAGTGCGTGAAGATCAAGGACGAGAACCTGGGGAGTTACGCCGCCCCGTTTCGCGACACCAGCCACGACCTGATTCCGCTGGGGCGGCTGGCAAGCTACAACGGCTTCGTGTTCGGCTCGCTGCGCAATGCTGTGCCGGACATCGACGAATACCTCGGCGACACGCGCTTCTTCATCGACACCTTCGCCGAACAGTCAGCGCAGGGGATGGAGCTGCTGGCGGGGGAGGTGAACTACACCTTCGATGCGAACTGGAAGATGCAGGTCGAAAACACCATGGACATCTACCACCTGACCACGGTGCACTCCACCTTCGCCAAGATAGTGCAGGGTCGTCAGCAACGGGAAATGGCGGCAGCCGGCGCGGACAAGGTCAAGGCGGTGGACCTGAACTCCCTGTCCAACGTGCCATCCGGCACCTACACCTTCCCCCACGGCCATACGGTGTTCTGGGGTACCGACCCGTTCAAGGAGAACCGCGCCCTCTGGGCGATGCGGGACGATCTGCTGGAACGTGGCGTCGACCAGCACAAAGTGGATTGGATGTTCCGCCCCCGGGTGATCAACTTCTTCCCCAACCTGCAGTTTGTCGATTCCGCCAGCCTGCAGCTGCGCGTCATTCAGCCGTTGTCCGCGCGCCGTACCGAAATGACCATGTTCTGCCTGGCGCCTCGGGGTGAACCCCGGGAGGGACGCCGCCGTCGGCTGCGCCAGTACGAGGACTTCTACAACGCCACCGGCATCGCCACCCCGGACGATGTCGCCTGTTACGAGGAGATCAACCGCGGCGGAGTCGAGGCACTCGACAGCAATTGGATTCAGGGCTTCGCGCGTGGCATGGAGACGGTGACCGCGGGACCGGACGAACCGGCGCAGGCGATCGGCATAGAACCCCTGGAGTCGTGCAGCGGCGTACAGATTCAGGACGAAACGGTTTTCCGGGGCTTCTACCGCGAGTGGCGCCGCCGCATGGCACAGGCCGCGCCATGAGTGGCGACACCCAGCAACTGGGTGAAGCCTCGAAACTGCTGTTCGAAGAGGCCGCCTGCCTCGATGAACGCCGCTGGGACGACTGGCTGGCGCTCTACACCGAGGATTGCGAATACTGGGTGCCGGCCTGGAAAAACCAGTTTGAAACCACCGGCGATCCGGAAAGTGAGGTCTCGCTCATCTACTACGCCGACCGCAGCGGCCTGGAGGAACGGGTCTGGCGAATCCGATCCGATGCGGCCCCGGCTCACCGCCTGCTGCCCCGTACCTGTCATGCCATCAACAACATCCGGGTCACTTTGAACCCGCAAGGCCTTCGGGTACACGCGAATTGGCGGGTGGATTATTACGTCGAGAAACGATCCGGTGTTTTTTTCGGCTTCTACGACATGGCGCTGGTCAAACCCGACAGCGACTGGCGCATCGCGCGCAAAAAGATCACCCTGCTCAACGACTGCGTGCCGTCCTACCTGGACGTCTATCAACTTTAGTCGGGCCCCTCGGCGTCAACCCCAGCACCGTCCCGTGCCGGGCCGTGGCTGCTAGACTGCAACGGCCGCTCGGCGGCGTAACTCCCTTCCTCCCACCGAACCGGATCAGCGTCACCGACAGCCATGCAGCTGGCGCAACGCCTCAACCTGTTTGTCGCCGTGGCGACAGCGGCGGCTCTGCTACTGAGCGCTGGGGTGGCTCGCTTCGTGGTACTTGGCAGCTTCGAGGCGCAGGAACGGCTCATGAACGAAGCGGACATCGCGCGTGTCAAGGCCGCCCTTGACACGGAGCGGCGGCGCCTCAACGGACTGGTGTCCGACTGGGCGACCTGGGATGACGCTTACGCGTTCATGACGGAGCGTAACGAGGCGTTTATCCGCTCCAACCTGGTCGAAGCGGTTTTTCATGACCCGGATATCGGGCTCGACGCGATTCTGTTTCTCACAAACGAAGGAGCGTTGTGGTACGCAACCGGGGTCTCCTGGGTAACAAACCCGCAGGGCGCATTTCTTCCGAACCTGGTTCGCATGTTTCAGCGAACCGGCCGGCCCCTGGCGGCGACCACGGGTATCGCCCGACTGCGCGACACGGAACCTCCGTTTGTCTACGCGACCCACCCGATCCATCGCAGCGATCAAAGCGGCGCTGCCCGGGGGCTCCTCGTGATGGTGCGCTGCCTGAACGAAGACCTGCTGGCAACGCTGAGTGACGTGGTTCAGCACGATCTGACCCTCATTCCCGCGACCGGAGCCACCGCAGCCTCCACCACCCTGGCTCTCGGAACCCTCCAAACCGATGTGCCGATCGTCAACGCCTCGGGGGCACCCATAGCCGCGTTGCGCTTCACCTCGCAAGCGATCGGCTACCAGCGGGGACGAAATACCGCGCTGCTGGTGCTGGGTATCTCCGCCGTAGCGACCCTTTTGGCGGCCGCGGTGGCACAGCGCCTGTTGCAACGCACCGTCGTGCAGCGCGTCGAAAATCTCGTCGGAACCATTTCCGAAATTCGCCAGTCGGCCGATCTGACCACCCGTGTCGAGACCGCCGGCGGGGATGAGATAACGCAGCTTGCCGAGCAGATCAACGGCATGCTGGAACGGTTGAAACAGCAGGAAGCAACCGTTCGCCAGCTGGAACGTTATGAAGCGCAACACCAGATGAGCGCTGGCATCAGCCACAACCTGAACAATCTGCTGACCAGCGTCATCGGCGGCGCGGAACTGCTGTTGCGCTTCAGTGACGTTCCGCAGGTGCGGGAACGGGCACAGTCGATCCTGTCGGCCAGCCGGCAGGCCGGGGATCTGGTCGCGCGTCTGGATGCGCTTTTCGATCCTCCCGCGCGCGAAACCGTTGCGCAAGTCGATCTCAACGAGATCGTCCACCGGGTCATCCAGGACACCGCCCCGCAGTGGCGGGACGGCACCCAGATCAACGGCACACCGATCCGGGTCGTCGAGCATTTCGAAACGGGGCTGCCGCCGATCCAGGCAAATCCCGGCGATCTTTACAACGCTGTGCTCAACCTCGTCCTGAATGCCGTCAACGCCATGCCGGACGGAGGCCTGCTGGCGCTGTCCACTGCCACTGCGGACGGCGCAGTCGAACTACGTGTCCGCGACGAGGGGGTGGGGATGGACAGCGAGACGCGCCGGCAGATTTTCGATCCTTTCTTCACCACCAGTCCTGGCGTGGGTCGGGGGCTCGGCCTCGCCACCGTGATGCGTACCGTGGTGCAGTCCGACGGCACCATCGAAGTGCTCAGCGCGCCCGGACAGGGTGCCGAGTTCCGGTTGCGCTTTCCCGTCGCCGTGCCGCGGTCGGTGCCCCCCCGGGTCGCCGCACAGGCCACACCTCACGGCGGACGCATCCTGGTCGCCGACGACCACCCGCCGATCTGCGCCCTGTTGGAAGAGCTGCTGGGCGATGAGCACGAGGTGCAGGTATTCAACGACTTCCGAACAGCGGCCACCGCCATCACCGCCGGACCCTGGGATGTCGCCATACTAGGTCTCGGCCTGCCGGACATGCCGGCACACGAACTGGCTCTCAGGATTCGCCGGATTTGGCCCGACGTCTGCCTCGTGCTGCTTACCGGCTGGGGGCTGACTGCGGATGACCCACGGCTGGCACCCTTTGATCACCACCTGCGCAAACCGATCCGCGACCTGGCACAACTGCGCGCCATAGTGAACGGCGCTTTGGCGTAGGTCGCCCATGACCCGCGCCGCCACCGACAGGCGGCAGTTCCCCGGGCGGAACGAGTTCATGACGCCCCATGGCGGTTAAACGTTGTCGTGAACGGCAACAAGGGATAACCTGACGGCACCTCGCACTGACCGCTCGCGCTCAAGTTATGCCGGGCGTTGGCTGCAGTGGTTCTCGGACATCGTTCCGTCAGGGGGGCGGCGTCCGACCAAGTCTGCAAAGAGCAGGGAGGGAACAGGCGGCCCGCGCCGTCAATTGCTGCGTCCGCCCGCACGGGTGGTCCGCGATTCCACAGGGATGTGTCAACAGGTTTCCGACTAATCGGAAACCCACAACGACAGCAACCTGAGGGAGAGCGTAGATGCAACAGCAACTGTCACCCGTACTCATTTCATCCGCACCAGCGCCGGCGAAACGACGGCCGCGGCCTCATGGGAGTCTACCGACGCGCGCGGCGCGACGGGGTTGGAAGCCGGCCGTGCTCGCGGTCGCCGGAAACCTTCTGGCTCTTGTTTGCGCCGCATCACCTGTCCAGGCAGCCACCTTCAAGCTCATGGACGGCGCCATCTCGGGCAGTTTCGACACCACCATCGGCTGGGGCATGTCGTTGCGTACGTCTACGCAGGAGACCCGGGAGAACACCATCTCCGCGGGGAACCGGATCTACGACAAGTGGGACATCTTCACCAACACCATCAAGGCGTCCCACGACCTGGAGCTGGTCGGCGATGGCTGGGGAGTCTTTGTCCGCGGCAACTACTTCTACGACAAGGAAGCGGACGATCGCGATCAGTATGACGCGGCCCGCAACCGGTCGGTACACCACGGCGATATCACGGACGCCTACATCTGGACCCGCTTCGGTCCAAGCGAACAGTTCACCGTGCGCCTCGGCAAGCAGGTGATCTCCTGGGGCGAGAGCACCTTTATCGGTGGCAATCTGAACGACATCAACACGGTGGACATTACCAAGCTAAGGGTGCCCGGCGTGGAGTTGAAGGACGCCTTCGTCGGCACCCCGGCAATCCACTTCGCCTGGCAGGCCACCGACAGCCTCTCGGTGGAACTGTTCAACCTGTTCACCTTCGACGAGACCAAGTTCGATGTATCCGGTTCCTTCTTCATGACCAACGACTGGATCTCTGACGGCGGTGGTTTCGACGCTTCCGACGGAGTCATCGGCGGGTCACCGTCCCTGGGACAGGTCGACAATACCCTCGGGCCTGCCAACACCGGCGCCGGCTTCGTACCGAGCCCGCCCCTTCCGCCCATCGGCCCGCCCGTCGCCCAATTCGGGGCTTTCGGCAACCTCGTCGCCCCCTGGGCCGCTTGCGAACCCATAGACAGCGCGCCCGCCGGGGCCGTGAGTTTTCCGCCATTCCCCACCTGTAGCTTCGTCGGCTCGCTACGCTCCGCCGATGACATCCCCAACGGCAGCGATCAGTGGGGTATCGCCTTCCGTTACTACGCCGCCAACCTGCTGAACGGCATCGAGTTCGGCCTCTTTTTTGAACGTTTGCACGACCACAATGGCTTGGCGTCGGGCTACGTCGGGCCGAACCTTCTGGACGGCAGCCGTGT
>JAYZWP010000316.1:0-9076 GCA_036142245.1 Pseudomonadota bacterium
CGAAACCGCCGGGCGTCAGATTCTCCGTGTACCGGTAGGGTTCGCCGACTGGCCGCAGGGACACCCCGATTCGGCCGAGTTGGGTCAAGGGTGCGGCCAGACCCAGCGGCCGGGGTTCAGCACCCAGGATCGCGAACTGGTCTCCGAAGGATCCCGACTCGATGCGCGGACCTTTGTCACGCCATGCGGCGGGCAGGTTTTCGCGCCACAAGTCCGCAGGCTCGGAGACATAGGACTCCGCCGAAATGATTGTGTCGAGCCGCGGGACCGCCCGGTTTCCGGTCTGCACTGATGCGCTGGAAGCCATGATATCTCCTCCTTGATCATGTTCAGGGGTCCTGCCCCGACGGTCTATCGCCGTCCCTGTTGGTAGCGCGCTGTCAGATGACGCGCTGTTCGCGCAGCGCCGCCAACCGGTCATCGTCCAGACCCAGTTCCCCGCCCAGCACCTCATCGTTGTGTTGCCCCAGATCGGGCGCGGGGCCACGCACCCGGGCCGGCGTGCGCGAAAACTTCGGAACGATACCGTAGGTGCGCAGGGTGCCGTAGCGGGGATGGTCGATATCCACCACGCTTTCGTGTTCCAGAAACTGCTCGAATTGCGCCACCTCACCGTGCTCCAGCACCGGACCGATGCTGATGCCGGCGGCTTGCATCTGGCGCACCACGTCGTCGCGGTCGTGCCGCGCGACCCAGTCGGCCGTCACCTGATCGACGAAGTGACGGTTCTGTGCCCTTGCCACCATGCTGTTGCAGCGCTCATCGTCGATCAGCTCTTCGCGGCCCATCACCTTGCACACGCGCGGCCAGAGAGTGTCGAGAATCGCGAACAGATAAACGTAGCGACCGTCGGCACAGCGGTAGCAGTTCATCGGCGCGCCCATGTCGATCGTGTTGCCCATGCGTGGCCACCGTTTGCCGCCGTTGTGGGCCGCCATGATGCGCTGATCACTGGCGTACAGCGCGGTGTCCGCCAGCGCCACGTCAATGTACTGCCCTTCGCCGGTCCGCTCGCGATGGAGCAGAGCCGCCAGCGCGCCAATCGCGCCCTGCCAGCCGGTGAGATGATCGACCAGATTGGCGGTGGAAATCAGGGGTTCACCACCCTCGACACCATTCATGTCCATCATGCCGGAGACCGCCTGAGCCACGGTGTCGACGCCGCGCATCCGACTCAGCGGACCCCACTGACCGAAACCGCTCACCGACACGTAGACCACGGTAGGATTGACCTCGCGGATGGCGCCGTAATGCAAGCCGAGCGCCTTCATGGAACCGGGCGTGAAGTTTTCCACCAGAACGTCGCAGTCCCGGGCTAGCTGCCGGAACAGTGCCTGGCCTTCCGGTTGGCGGATATCCAGCGAGATGCCGCGCTTGCCGCGGTTGATGGACTGGTTCCAGCAGGCCGAATTCGGGTGACGGGCACCGTCCAGATAGGGCTCCAACCAGCGTGTCATGTCGCCCTGACCGGGCAGTTCACAGCGCAACACGTCGGCGCCAAGATCAGCGAACACTGTACCGACCACCGGACCGGCGACGGCCTGAGTCACCTCCAGCACCCGATAATCTGCCAGCGGGCCTGCGCTGTCGGCGTGCGCCTCCCGGTAGAACTCCTCTTTGGTCATGACTCTCCTCTACCCGGTCTCATGCCGGGCATTCCGGTTTTTTACTATCCGCGCAGCCGGTTGGGTGTTGCCGTGCCAGGGAACGCATCTGCCGGATCAGTCGGATAGTAGGTTTCACGGCGACCGCGGTCAAGCCGAGTGCTGCCACGAAAAAACGACCCTCCCCTGTCGCCGATCAATGTACCGCCGGGCGCGCTCGCATAGGTTGCCTCAACGGCGGCACAATACGGACGGTGGCCACCCCTTCAGCGTGGATATTTACAACCATGATCCAATCGTCTCCGGTCCGCATCATCCGCCGGGCGCTACTGGCGGCGGGTATCTTCTGCAACTCCACGTCCGCGGAGACCGCGGCAATCCCGCCGGGACAGTCGCTGTACGAGAACCACTGCACCGGCTGCCACGAAAGCGTGGTCCACGTTCGCAGCGAACGGAAGGCGCGCGACTACCAGGAGATAAGAGACTGGGTGGTGCGCTGGGCCGGTGCGCAGGAACTGGACTGGACCGGCGCGGAGGTGGACGCGGTGGCCAATTACCTGAACCAGAGCTACTACGGCTTCTGATGGATGTGAAGTTTTTGTGACCAGGGCGCTGGACCAGCGGATAAATAAGAATCATTATCATTTATACTGCGTCCGAACCCCTATGCGCAGGAAAGACCCATCGCCGCCGACCGAAGGAACAGGCGACGCCAGGTCACTACAGGAGGAACAGCAGGCGGTGTCGGACAGAACTCTGGCGGAACTCAAACCCGGTGAGCGCGCGACCGTCAGTGGTTACGCGAATCACGGGCCATTGGCCCAGCGCATGATGCAACTCGGTGTGCTGCCCGGAGAACACATCGAGAACCTGCGCTGCGCACCAGGGGGCGACCCGCTGGAATTCAAGGTCATGGGCTATGCCCTGTCGTTGCGCAAGTCGGAGGCCGCGCTGGTCAGGATCGACGCGGCGGGGTAGCCGGCGTCCGGCGCCCTGTAATGAACGACACTGGCCTGCAGCCGTCCCTGCCGAAGCGTGGCGCTGACGCGCCACAGCGGGTGATCTCTTCCCGCCACCCGCTGGTGGCGCTGATCGGCAACCCCAACACCGGCAAGAGCACCCTGTTCAACGCCCTGACCGGACTGCGCCAGAAGATCGCGAATTACCCCGGGGTAACGGTGGAGTGGCACCAGGGAACCGCTATCATCGACGAACGGCCAGTTCGTATTCTGGACCTGCCCGGGACTTACACCCTCACGGCCAATTCCCCCGACGAAGCGGTCGCCGTGGACGCGCTGCTCGGCAGAATCACCGATTTAGGACGACCGGACGCGGTGGTAGTCGTGGTCGACGGCTCCAACCTGAAACGCAACCTGTTTCTGGTAACTCAGCTGCTGGAGATCGAACTGCCGGTGGTGGTAGCGCTCAACATGTCCGACCGGCTCGGTGCAGCGGGCATCGAGTTGGATCCCGAAGCCTTGAGCGACGCGCTGGGTGCGCCGGTGGTCCCGATCGCGGCCGCCAGGAACCAGGGCCTCGACCCGCTGAAGTCCGCCATCGGATCAGCCGTCGACGCTGATCCCCCTACGCCGCCCCCGATCATTCCGGAGATTCGCGATTCAGCGCGATCACTGGTGAAAGAACTCGACTGGCGGGAGCCAGGCGCGGTGTTCCTCGTTACTCGGGCCATCGTGGATGTCGGGGGTGACGCCGAGCGTCGCCTCCTCGATCGGTTCGGCCAACCGGCGCAGGCGGGTCTGGCTCGGGCACGGCAGGCACTCGAGAGCACTGAACCGCCGGCGGCAGTAGAAGCACGTCAACGTTATCAGTGGATCGGAGAACAGATCAGCCACTGCCAAAATGTCCGGCCGATGCCCCCGACCTGGTCGGAGCGGCTCGATCGGGTCATCGGCCATCCGCTGGCTGGCACATTGCTGTTCGTTGGCGTGATGGCGATGGTATTCCAGGCGGTGTTCGCCTGGGCCGGGCCGTTGATGGACTGGATCGATGGCCTGAGTGGCATGGCCGCCAGCGCGGTGACCGGCGCCCTGCCCGAGGGCGCGATAGCCAGTTTGATCGCCGACGGTGTGATCGCCGGGGTCGGCAGCGTAGTGATTTTCCTGCCGCAGATTCTGATTCTGTTCCTGTTCATCATCCTGCTGGAAGACAGCGGCTACATGGCCCGCGCCGCCTTCATGATGGATCGGCTGATGCGCTGGTGCGGCCTGTCCGGCCAGTCATTCATTCCGATGCTGTCGAGCTTCGCCTGCGCGGTGCCCGGCATCATGGGAACGCGGGTCATTCCCAATCACCGCGACCGCATCGCCACCATCCTGGCCGCCCCCTTCATGACCTGCTCGGCGCGGCTGCCGGTCTACGCCCTGCTGATCGCGGCTTTCATCCCGCGCACTCAGGTTTTGGGCGTACTCAATTTGCAGGGGCTGGTGCTGCTGGGGCTCTATCTGCTCGGGATCGCCGGCGGCATCACCACCGCGATGCTGCTCAAGCGCACCGCGCTCAGGGGACCTACCCCGACCTTCGTGATGGAGATGCCGCCCTACCGGCTGCCGAACATGCGCTCGGTACTGCTGCGGCTGTGGGAGCGGGCGCGGCTGTTTCTGGTGCGCGCCGGCACCGTCATCTTCGCGGTGGCGGTGGTGATCTGGTCGCTCACCTACTTTCCCCGCTCGGACGACCTGGCCGCGCAGTTCGAGGCGGAACAGGCTCAGCTTGCGGCGGGCGGCGACGCGCAAGAGGCCGAACGCCGCGAACTGGAGAACCGCTACTCGGCGGCGCATCTCGAACAGAGTTGGCTGGGTCGGTTCGGGAAAACCGTGGAGCCGCTGTTCGCCCCCCTCGGCTGGGACTGGCGGGTATCGGCCGCCGTGATCGCCTCCTTTCCGGCGCGTGAAGTGGTGATCGCGGCCCTCGGCACCATTTACGCCGTCGGTGCCGACACCAGCGAAGACGACCCCGGTCTGATCACCCGCCTGCGTAACTCCCGCCACGACGACGGCAGCCGCGTATTCACCCTGCCGATGGCGTTGGGGCTGATGGTGTTCTACGCTTTCTGTCTGCAATGTGCGGCTACGGTAGCCACCATCTGGCGGGAGACCAACTCCTGGCGCTGGCCTCTGTTCGCCTGGAGCTACATGACCACCCTGGGCTACCTGGGCGCGATGCTCTGCTTCCAGGTGGGCAGCGGCTGAATGGATAGCGCCACCCTTCAGGAACTGATCGCCCTGGCGCTGGTCGTCCTGGTGGTCGGGGCGGTTTTCGGACCGCACGCGTACCGGCGCCTGACGCACCAGACGACCGGCAAACTGGGTTGCGGCGGCTGCGCCACGCCCCGGCGCGACATCAAACCACAAGAGCAACCCGTCCACTTTCAGCGTCGGCCCGACCGCAGGCGCACAGCGACCTGACCGATCAGATCTCGAACGCCATCGGGTTGTCGACGATGCCAACCCGAACCACGAAATCACCGAACCGCTCTTGGGGATGGCGCTCGACGGCGTAGCGCCGAATCAGCGGGGTAAGGATCGCCAGAAGCTCCTCCTCGTCCAGCGACTCCCGATAGAGTTGATTGAGCCGATCCCCCTGCGGGCTTGCGCCCAGCCAGAGCTGGTAGTGCCCCGGCGATTTCCCGACCAAACCGACTTCTCCCAGGTAGGGACGGCCGCAACCGTTGGGGCAACCGGTCATGCGCACCACGATGGGATCATCGCTCAGGCCGCTGGCGGCCATGATCTCATCCAGACGACTGACCAGATGCGGCAAGTAGCGTTCCGCCTCCGCCATGGCGAGGCCGCAGGTCGGCAAGGCAACGCACGCCATGGAGGCGCGGCGCAAGGCGCTGGCTCCGGACCGGTCCGCCATGATGCCGTGCTCCGACAGCAGCGCTTCGACCATCTGCCGGTCCGCGTCCGATAACGCCGCGATGCACAGGTTCTGATTGCCGGTGAGCCGCAGTTCACCGCGGCCACGCTTCTCCAGCGCCTCGACCACCCGCCTCAACCCGGTCATGAGGGGATAGTCCGGACGGTCGGCAACCCGCCCGTTCTCAATGAACAGCGTGCCGTACCAGAGCCCGTCCCGGCCCTGGACCCAGCCATAGTCGTCCCCGCTCTGGTCGAAGTGACACGCGCGCGCCTCATCAAGCTTCCAGCCGAGCCGCCGCTGCAGCTCTTCGCGAAACCAGTCCAGACCGCGATCGTCAATGGTGTATTTGAACCGCGCACGTTTACGGTTCTGACGGTCACCGTAATCCCGCTGAATGGTGACCACCTGCTGCGCCAGGTCGGCCACCCGATCGGGGCGACAAAACCCGATAACATCGGCCAGCCGCGGGTAGGTTTCCTCCTCACCGTGGGTGCGGCCCAGGCCGCCGCCAACACAGACGTTGAAACCGGCCAGACCGCCGGTGCCATCTTCGATGGCGATGAAACCCAGGTCGTTGGCGTAGACATCCACGTCGTTGCGCGGCGGCACCGCGACGGCGATCTTGAACTTGCGCGGCAGGTAGGTCTCCCCGTACAGCGGCTCGCGTTCCGGTTCACCACCGGCGAGCCGTTGCCGACCGAGCCAGATTTCGTGATAGGCGCCGGTTTGCGGCAGCAGCCGGTCGGCAATGGCTACCGTGGCGCCGTACGCCTGCGCATGCAGGTCGGAGCGTTCCGGCACCACACCGCACATCACATTGCGGTTGACATCACCGCAGGCGGCGAGCGTATCCAGCAGGCTCTGGTTGATCCGGTAGATGGTGTCCCGCAGGTTGCGTTTCAGCACACCGTGAAACTGAAACGCCTGACGAGTCGTCAGGCGCAGGGTGCCGTTGGCGTGACGGGTCGCCAGACGGTCCAGTTCCAGCCACTGCCGGGGCGTGCAGACGCCGCCGGGCACCCGCACCCGGATCATGAAGGAGTAGAGCGGCTCGAGTTTCTGCGCCAGGCGCTCCTGACGCAGGTCGCGATCGTCCTGCTGATAGGTGCCGTGGAACTTGGTGAGCTGGGTGTCCTCCTCGGCGATGGCACCGGTCAGCGGGTCCTTGAGCCCCTCCAGAATGGAGCCGCGCAACAGTCTGCTGCGCGCCTTGATCCGTTCGTTGGCCGACAACCCGGCCGTCTCGTCGACTGGTCTGTTCATCAGTACACATCCCGCTGATACCGTTTGCCCCGTTTCAGGCCCTCCAGATAGTCACCGGCGGCCTGTTCCGAAAATCCACCCTCCTTTCGAAGAATGGCGCGCAGCGTGCGGTCCACATCCGGTGCCATGGCGTTGGCGTCGCCGCAGACGTAGAAGCAGGCGCCCTCTTCCAGCCAGGCGTAGATCTCCGCGGCCCGTTCGAGCAGCCGATGCTGCACATAGACGCGATCCGCCTGATCGCGCGAGAAAGCCACATCCATACGCGTCAGCGCACCGCTGCGCAGGAATCCCTGCCACTCCCGCTGGTAGAGAAAATCGGTGGTGAAGTGGCGGTCCCCGAAGAAAAGCCAGCTGCGCCCGGCCGCCCCGACCGCTTCGCGCTCCTCGATAAAGGCGCGAAACGGCGCTACCCCGGTGCCCGGCCCCACCATGATGATGGGTGTGTCCGGGTCGGCGGGCAGGCGGAAGTTCGGGTTCTCGTCAAGGTAGACCGGCACGCTGTCCCCGACCGCCACCCGATCCGCCAGCCAGCCAGTTGCCGTGCCGACCCGGTCGCGTTCGTTATTGCGGTACCGTACCGCCGCGACGGTCAGATGGACCTCGCCGGGATTGGCGGACGGGCCCGACGCGATGGAGTAGAGCCGCGCCGGTAATTTGCGCAGGATTCCGACCAGCGCAGCCGGGTCGAGCCCCGGCAGCGGACAGTCGGTCAGCAGATCCAGCAAATCCCGTCCACGCAGGAACGCGTTGAGACCGGTGCTGTTCTCCGGCGCCAGCAGACTCCGCAAGTGGTCGTCACCGGCGAGATCGGCGAAACCCTGGACCACCGGGCGGGTCAGGGGATGCAGCTCAAACCTGGACGCGAGCGCCTCCGCCAGGGTGACCGAATCCTCCCCAACCGGGACGGTCACCGCTTGCGAAGCGCCGATCGCATCGATGATGCCGGCGACCAGCGCCGGATCATTGCGGGGAATCACGCCGATACTGTCACCGGGCCGATAGGCGATGCCGGAGCCTTCCAGGGAGAGCTCAACGTGGTGCACCTCCTTGGTCGATCCACGCCCGCTCAGTACCAGGTCTGTATGCAACTCTGCCGCGAACGGGCGACTGCGCGAGTAGCTCGTCGCGGCAACGTCCCGAACAGGGATCACCGCGACGGCGTTATCAGCGCTACCAGCCAGCATGTCGGTGACCTGATCCATCCAGGCAGCGGCGGGCTGGTCGAAATCGAGATCGCACTCCTGCAGCGGCACCAGGCGCTGCGCACCGAGCTGCTCCAGCCGCGCGTCCAGGTCGCGACCGATTTTGCAGAACTGCGCGTAACTGCTGTCACCCAGGGCCAACACAGCGAACTTCAGCGCCGCGAATCGCGGCGCCCTGTCGTCCATGAGATAGTCGTAGAACTCAGCCGCGGCATCCGGCGGGTCACCTTCGCCGTGGGTACTGGCGGCGATCAGCAGATAGCGGGCCTGTTTCAGACGCGCCTTGCGGTAGTCCAGGGCATCGAACACCTTTGTGACGCAACCCTCATCGGTCAGACGCCGCGCCAGGGTGCGGATCAGTTTTTCGCTGTTTCCGCTCTGAGACAGATACAGCAGCGTCACCTCCGGCCCGGCGATGGCTCTGTCATCGGAAGGCCGCGCCGCCTGGCCGGCCAGGAAACCACTCGCCCAGAGCAATTGGCGGGCATCCCAGGTCCGCGTCAATGCCTGGAGCTGGCTGGCCTGATCGGCGGTGAGCGGGTTGGCGGTCATGACCCACCTCGCCCGCCTTGTGTCCGCAGCTGTTTCACTCCCGTTGCGCAATTCATATTTGCCACTCGACCGGCTGTTCAGCGGCGGCCGTGTGCAACCCGCACTCCTTGCCGGCGCCTGGCGCCTCCCACCACCAGCGTCCCGCGCGCTCATCCTCTCCGGGTGTTATCGCGCGGGTGCAGGAGGCGCAGCCGATGCTGGCGTAGCCACGCTCGTACAGCGGGTGGTAAGGAATCTGTGCCGCTCGAACAAAGGTCCAGACCGATGCGGCGGTCCAGTCCGCCAGCGGTGCGTATTTCCAGACGCTGTGATAAGCATTCCAACCCACCGGCTCGGTGGAAGCGCGCTCGCCGGATTGCCCGCGCCGCAAGCCCGTAATCCAGGACCGCTTACCCGAAAGCGCCCGTTCCAGCGGCGCGACTTTGCGCACCGCGCAGCACGCCTTGCGTTGATCAACAGCGACGCGAAAGCCGTTCGGGCCTTGACGATCGACCAGTGATTCCACGGCGGCATTCGATGGCAGATAAAAGCGAATCTTGACGCCGTAGCGTTTTTCAAGTGTTGCGGCGAATT
>JAYZWP010000317.1:0-3685 GCA_036142245.1 Pseudomonadota bacterium
GCGCCCATGGCGAGGGCGGTCCGTAACTGTTCCTGAGATGGCTGGGCTCCGATACTGACGACGATGATCTCCTGCGCCTCGCCCCGTTCCCGGATCCGTAACGCCTCTTCGACGGCGATCTCGTCGAAGGGGTTCATGCTCATCTTCACGCCATCGGTAACGACGCCGCTTCCATCGGGTTTGACGCGGATGCGGACGTTGTAATCCACCACCCGTTTGACACAGACCATGACTTTCATTGGCTCGCTTCGCTACCTCTTTCGTTCGTTATCGACACCACCCACATCTGCCTGGCGGACGGGGTCCTGAAACCGCCAGCCATGTTACAGATTCTCGTAATTGGGTCCCGAACCGCCTTCCGGAACCGTCCAGGTGATCACTTCATAAGGATCTTTGATATCGCAGGTTTTGCAGTGCACGCAATTGGCGGCATTGATCTGCAAACGGTCCCGCCCGTCTTCCCGCACGATTTCATACACCCCCGCCGGGCAGAAACGGGTGCAAGGATTGCCGTACTCTTCGGTACAGCGGGTCACGCACAACTCGGTGTCCGCCACCCGCAGGTGAACCGGCTGATCTTCGTCGTGCTCCGTGGCGGCGAAGTATACGGATGCCAGACGGTCCCGGGGAGGCAGTTCCCGCTCGACGAAGTCGGCGCCGGACGGTGGCGCCTCGGAACGCCGCTGCAGCGCCGCGTAATCCGCATGGTTGGCCAGAGTCCACGGTGTACGCCCCGCGACGACGGTCTCCAGAGCCGCATTGGCGAGCCCCAGCCACAAGCCGCGCTGGAACCCGGGACGGATGTTGCGCACCCGGTGCAGTTCCCGCGCCGAAGCGCTGGCGCGCCAGCGCTGATCGAACCCCTGCGCATCGAGCTGACCTTCGAGGTGTTCGGCCGCCAGCATGCCGGAGCGCAGCGCCATGTGCGTACCCTTGATTTTCGGCACGTTGAGGGTGCCCGCGGCATCGCCGATCAGCAGCGCGCCGGGCATCTCCAGACGCGGCAGGGATTGAATCCCCCCCTCGACGATCGCCCGTGCGCCCGACGCGATGATCTCACCGCCCTCGAGCAACGGCTTTACCGCGGGATGGTGTTTGAACTGCTGGAAAGCCTCGAACGGTTCGAAACGCGGATTCGTGTAATCCAGACCGGCCACGAAACCCACCGCGACACGGTTGTCGTCCAGGTGATACAAAAAACTGCCGCCGTACGTTTTGCTGTCGAGCGGCCAGCCGATGGTGTGTTGAATCAGACCGGGTTCGACCCGCCCCTGCGGGAGCTGCCAGAGCTCCTTCATGCCGATGCCATAGGTCTGGGGCTGCGCGTTCTCGTCGAGCCCGAACCGTTGGATCAACTGCTTGCTGATACTGCCGCGACATCCCTCCGCAAGCACCGTCACCGCGGCGTGGATGTCTATCCCCTGGGTGTAGGTATCCTTCGGCTGTCCCTCCCGGTCGACTCCCATATCGCCGATACGCACACCGATGACCCGCTCGCCCGCTGCGTCAAACAGCGCCTCCTGGGCGGCGAATCCGGGATAGATCTCCACCCCGGCCGTTTCCGCGTGCTGCGCCAGCCAGGCACAGGTGGCACCCAAGGAAACGATAAAATTACCCCGGTTGTGCTGTTGCGGAGGCGTCGGCAGACGGTACCGGCCGGTTTTGGTCAGCAGGCTGAATTCATCCCGTTTGGCGGGAACGCAGATGGGCGGGGGCGCCTCGCGCCAACCTGGCAACAACTCGTCCAGCGGCTCCGGTTCGATCACCGCGCCGGACAAGATGTGCGCTCCCACCTGGGACCCCTTCTCGATGACGCACACGTTCAGATCGGGCTTGAGTTGCTTCAGGCGGATCCCGCAAGCCAGCCCGGCAGGCCCGGCGCCCACCACGAGCACATCGAACTCGATGATATCCCTCTCGCTCATCTCTCCTCCTGGACCGTTGCTGAGAGCCCCTTAACGCGCCGTCTCGGGTCGCTGTCCGTCAGGCAGCGCACTGCGTCCGAGCATGGGTGGACGCGGATGGTGGGGTCTCTAATTCCGCAGTGGTTTCCCCGTCTTGAGCATATGTGCCATGCGCTCCTGGCTGCCCGTCAGGGCGAGGAGCTCCAGAAACGCGGCGCGCTCGAGATTCAGCAGATCGAACTCGGACAAGGTCGTGCCGTCCGCGGCGTCACCGCCGGTCAGCACCCAGGCGAGGCGCTGCGCCACGGCGGCATCGTGTGGTGCCGCATCCCCGGTATCGATCAGGGAAGCGAGCCCCGCCCTGAGCTTGGCCGCCAATGCCGGTTGCGCCGTCACCCGGCCGGGCTCCGGCGCGACATAGCCGTGCGCCAGTGCCCGGGCCGCTGCCCGGGCATCGGCCAGCACCTGACCGCGATTCATGGTGATACCGTCACCTTCCCGCAGAATGCCCAACTCCCGGGCGTGCAATGCCGAGCTGCTGGTCACACCGCGGGCGATGAGGTCGAATGCCGCTTCGACACCTCCGCGACCACGCTGACGCAGCAACATCTCCTTGCACCCGCCTCCGGCGGGGATCAGGCCGACCCGCATTTCGACCAGACCGATGTTGAACTCGGCGTGGGCCTGGATGTGGTCGCCATGCAGTGCCAGCTCGCAACCGCCGCCCAGCGCATAACCGTGGGTGGCCATGACCACCGGGCAGGGTGCGAGCTTGAGGGCCATGAGTGCCCGTTGCAGCCCACCGATAAACTCGTCGAGAAACTGCCAGCGCTCCTGTCTGGCGGCATCCAGCATCACCTGAAGATTGGCACCGACGGAGAAGTGCTTGCCGTCCGTTCCGATCACGAGCGCCTGAAAATCCCGACCGGCGCGATCCGCGGCGTCGCGCAGCGCGGCGACCGTATTGTCGTCGATGGCATTCATTTTGGAGTGCAGTTCCAGCAGCGCCACGCCATCGCCGGTGTCCCACAGGGTTGCCGAATCATTACGCTGCAGCGGCTGCGTCCCGGCCACCATCTGCGCGATGGTCCAGGCGTTCCCTTCGGTCGTGATTTCCTTGTAGCCGCCCGCCAACTGCCAGAACTGCGTTCGCGCCGCGTCACTTTTGTAAAAGGTGCCGCCCGCTTCCGCTACCGCCGCCAGCAGCGGGGGCACCTGCCGCCCCTGCCCGGCCATGCGCTGCGCTACCGCCGCCGGGCCGATGCGATCGAGCAGTTCAAAAGGTCCCCACCGCCAGGAGAATCCTTCCCGCATCGCCGCGTCGACGGCGAGGATGTCATCGGCCATTTCACCAGCCACTTGCGCCGCGTATGCGAGTACCGTGCTCAACAGCCGCCACGCGAATTCACCGCCTGAGTCATTCGCGCCAAGCAACTCCGCGGGATCCCGCGCCCGGGCGCTGGTCAGTTCGACGGGTGTCCGCTCGCGATACTCGTGGGTTACCAGATCCATCACCTCCTGGTCACGCGATCCCGGCTTGAAGCGGTAGAAACCGGCGCCCGCTTTGCGGCCGACCAGACCCTGATCGAGCATGTACCGACCGACACCGGGCAGATCGAGATAAGGCCGTGCCGGATCACCGGCCGGCAGTTGCTCCCGCAGGTTTTGGCACACCAGTTCGACGACATCGAAGCCGACCAGGTCGAGCAGACCGAATAGACCGGTTCCCGGAAACCCCATGGGCCGACCGGCCACCGCGTCGGTCTCTTCGACGGTCAGGC